>JBEPVG010000156.1:0-5462 GCA_041691175.1 Chitinophagaceae bacterium | reverse complement strand
AAGCCGGTTTTGCTTAAAGAAAATATTTTAACCATCCAGGTGCCAAGTCAATTTTTTTATGAGTATATTGAGGAGCATTATGTAAACCTTCTGGCAAAAACGCTCAAGAGAGAGTTGGGTAAAAATGCAAGGCTTGAGTACCGCATAATGGTGGACAGTGGCAATAGCAAAAATAAGCCGGTGATGATGGATGTACCCGGGCATGGTTATAAATCGTATTCAAATAATGAAATGGATTTTCCTTTAGTCATAACAAATCCTGTTAAGAACCCTTTTGTAATTCCGGGACTTAAAAAGATGCAGATTGATTCGCAGCTTAATCCATCTTATACTTTCGATTCATATATAGAAGGAAATTGCAATCGTGTAGCGCGTCGTGCAGGAAAAACGGTTGCTGAAAAGCCTGGAACCACTTCGTTTAATCCGCTGGTAATCTATGGTGGCGTGGGATTGGGGAAAACACATCTGGCACAGGCGATTGGTAATGAAGTAAAAAATCTACATAATAATAAAGTGGTTTTGTATGTGAGTTCTGAAAAATTTATTAACCAGTTTGTTGATCACGGAAGAAATAATGCCATCAATGATTTCATTCATTTTTATCAATTAATCGATGTATTAATTATTGACGATGTTCAGTTTTTTAACCGTGCAGAAAAATCACAGGATGCATTCTTTGCAATTTTTAATCACCTTCACCAAAGTGGCAAACAATTAATATTAACGACAGATAAACCACCCAAAGATCTTGAAGGCGTTCAGGAAAGATTGCTCAGCCGGTTTCGTTGGGGACTTAGCGCCGACCTGCAGATTCCCGATTATGAAACCAAGATCGAAATCCTGGAAAGAAAAATGAAAAACGATGGTTTGGAAATGCCCAGAGAAGTGGTAAAATATATTGCTTATAATATTCAAAATAATATCCGCGAATTAGAAGGTGCTTTGATCTCGCTTCTGGCGCAATCATCATTGAATAAAAGAGAAATTGATTTAGATCTTGCCAAAAAAGTTTTAAGAAATTTCATCAAATCTTCTTCAAAAGAAATTACGATAGACACTATCCAAAAAATGGTATGCGATTATTTTGATGTGCCTTACGAAAAATTATTGCAGAAAACCAGGAAGCGCGAAATCGTACAGGCGCGCCAAATAACTATGTTTCTTGCTAAAGCCTTTACAAAAAATTCTTTAAAAACAATCGGCGAGCATTTCGGCGGCCGCGATCATACAACTGTAATTCATAGTTGCCAAACCGTGAAAGACCTGATGGATACTGATGTTTTATTCAAAGAAAGCGTAATTGAGCTTCAGCAAAAAGTACAGTTGGCGGCGATGTGATTTTTAACGAGGGCCAGGTTTATTGTTCTTTTTTCAGAAATAGAAATTGAGGTTATTTGTTTGTTTACTGTTCTATATCCCATTTATATAAATATTAAAAATTAAGCAATAAACCATCCATGAGCTCCAAAAAAATTCTAACCTGCTTCGCCCTTTTTTTTGTAACCGGTTTTTCTTCTTTTGCACAAACAAAAAAAGAAAGTACAACTGTAAAAGTTGACATCAGCAAAGACACCATCATCAATTTCAAAAAGCCTCAAAAATCTGTAACTCATGGCAGTGTAACCGTTGAGGGCAAAAGAATTAATTATGACGCAACAGCTGGTACATTAATATTAAAAAATAAATTTGACACTCCTACCATCAGCATATCATATATTTCCTATTTTAAGAGTGATGAAAATGCTTCTCAAAGGCCAATTGCTTTTATTTATAACGGCGGCCCAGGAAGCGCTACAATCTGGCTTCACATGGGCGCGTGGGGACCACAAAGAGTTTATATAAATGATACGTCAAGAACCAAAGCGCCATACAATACGGTTAATAATGATTACAGTCTATTAGATGCAAGCGATCTCGTTTTTATTGATGCGCCGGGCACAGGTTTTGGCGAGGTGATTACCAAAGAAATGGGCGGCACAGGAGAATCAAAAGATTTTTTTGGAATTGATCAGGATGCCCGCGCATTCACTGATTTTATTACCCAGTTTCTTTCTGAAACCAATCGCTGGAACTCTCCCAAATACTTATTTGGCGAGAGTTATGGCACGTTCCGCTCTGCAGTTGTTGCCAATCTTTTACAAAATGAGGGCGTAGGATTGAGCGGCGTAATTTTGCTTTCGCAGTTATTAACCTATGGAAACATGACTGAGGCCGCTGGTGAAAATCCGGGTGATGATCAGGCTTATGAACTTGTGTTGCCATCTTTTGCTGCAACTGCCTGGTATCATCATAAACTTCCCAATCAACCCGAAAAATTAGAACCGTTTTTAAAAGAAGTGGAACATTTCGCGTTAACTGATTATGCGCTGGCACTTAACAAAGGCGCTTCAATTGATTCAGTTTCTTACAACCAGGTTGCAGAGAAATTGCATCAATATACAGGGCTGCCGGTAGCATATATTCAAAAGGCTAATCTTCGTGTGAATGGCCCGCAGTTTGAACAGACCTTACTTGGGAAAAAAAATGAAATTACCGGCCGTCTGGATTCAAGATTTTCCGGCGATGCAATTGATCCATTGAGCGAGTATGCAGAATATGATCCGATGGATTCATACATTGACGCAGCTTTCACGGCTACTTTCAATAATTATGTAAGAACAGAACTTAAGTTTGGAAAAGGAATGAAGTATAAAAATTACGGCGATGTTAGTCCCTGGGATTTCAAACGAAAGGGATTTATCGGGTTTCCAAATGTGATGAACGATCTGGCTCATGCCATGGTTTATAACCCAGATTTAAAGGTGATGTTGAATCAGGGATATTTTGATTTAGGTACACCCTATTTTGAAGGAGAGTTTGAAATGAAACACCTTCCAATGCCGGCATCTTTACAAAAGAATATAGAATATGATCGTTATTACTCAGGCCACATGGTTTATCTCCATCCTGAATCATTGAAACAGTTACACGATAATGTAGCAAGGTTTATTAATTCTACGCTTTAATAAAAATAAAAGAAAGAATTCCTCTTTAGTATTTCTTTCAATTGTTGTTTTATTGTTGCACAAGAATTTGAATTATTTGTTTATTTACTGTTTTAAAATATTTGCAGCGGCTTTTAATAATCGTAATCCCTTCTGGCCGCATTCCACCTGATTCCTATATTAAAAATATTGGAATTATCGAGTCCGGTATATTTTCGGTAAAGTAAATTGCCATCAATAAAAAGATTTTCCCTGAGTTCGTAAGACAATGTCAGTGAGGCGTTCACGCATTTTACTTTGCGGCCACTTCCTATATAATAACCAAAATTACTGGTGCGGTTACCATATAAAACAAATGGATTACTTCCAAAATCAATACCCGCAGAATCCAATCCCTGGTTATAATAAATCATTCTTGCATTGATATACCATTTTGGCGCAGGTTGATATTTTAGAACACCAACCCATTCCTGGAAACTCGCACCAAGCGGGTGGGCTAAAGGCTGGTTGTAATGCGTATAATTGGCCACAGAATCAGAATGCGAATATGTGAAAGGGCGTACCCTGTTTGATTCCAATTGAAGGTCGAGGTTGTCAATTTTAAAGGCATCAATGTATTTTATACCGAGTTGGTATCCATATTTATTCGCCCAATATCCATTTCCTTTTACGATTTCATGAATGAGAAATTCATCCAAAAGTAATTGGCCGTAAAACTGCAAATGATGTACAGCATTCGCTTTGAAGTCAAGGCCTGCCACCGCGTTATCAGGACTTCCAACAGTTCCTTCTATGTGGCGCAAGAAAATAACCGGATTCAGATATTCAAAATCAAACCTGTTTTTTCTTCCGAAAATTACCCCTTCAAACAAACCAACATTCAACCATTTTGTAACGTTCATACTAAGATGATGCATCGCCGCATATTTTCTATCTAATAAATTATCACCTGATTTTGTAAACTGCGGCATTAATTCCATAAAAAGGTTTTCATAATCAAACTTCCAGATTTTCGTATTCAATTTCAGAAATAAATAACTATCGCCATCATTGTCTAAAAGAAGACTTCTGTAACCATTACCGATAAAATTTTTATCGTAGCCAAATTGTACATCAATATATTTGGTAACATTGAAGGTTAAATAGCCGCGGCCATCAAAATAATCAAATCCATTACTTTTGAATCTTTTGTAGAAACCAACGCCAGGAACGGCATGGAGTGAGCTTACTCGATCTTGAAAAAATAATGGACCACGTTCCTGGTTATCAGTAATGGTGGTAGAAAATCCGATTTTATTCGCGATTCGTCCGCGCAAAGTAACACCTCGTTTATTGTAATATAGGCTTTGGTTATTTCCTGATTCAGCACCCACCTGTAGATCAATAACGGGATTCAAAGCCAGAAAAAAATCTTTGGTATTTACTTCTAATAAATTTGGCTTGGTAATATAAAAAGCATTAAAGATTGGTTTTTTACTTAAAAAATTTTCTTTAGAACCCGTCACCCATTCTGAATTATCCATTAATAAGGAGTGTAAATTATATTGATCAATCCTTGTTAAATTGCTCTTGTTTTTTTCACCTTCCGAATTGCCCGTAAGTGAGGCAGGCTCATGGTTTGCGCTATCAATATATTCCGCTTCCTCTACAACAGATCTTCTGCTGTATGGCTTCATTGTTGAAAAATTGAGATCTGTATTTTGCCCTTGTTTTATTTCAACACGATCAATTAATTGATATTCTTTCGACCCTTCAGGAAGGTAGGTTGTTTGTGCAAAAATAAATACTGGATAAAAAAATACAGCTAGGCTAATAACACTTTTTTTAATTTGCATGGAGTTGGGTATTAATTATTTAATTTCATCGTATGCAAAATTATCTTTTTAAACAGATATCCGTTGTCAATGAAAATAATATTTCTGAAAAAGATGTTTATATAAAAAATGGGCGAATAGAAAGAATCGGAAACTCACTTTCTGTAAAAGAAAAAGTTACCGAAATTGATGGTCAAAGGAAACATTTATTTCCTGGCGCTATTGATGATCAGGTCCATTTTCGTGAACCCGGTTTAACGCATAAAGCAACGATTTATACAGAAAGTAAAGCTGCTGTAGCAGGAGGTATTACCTCTTTTATGGAAATGCCAAACACAATACCCAACGCACTTACAGGGGATTTGCTGGAAGAGAAATATGCGATTGCACAAAGAAATTCACTGGCAAATTATTCTTTCTTCATGGGTACTAGCAATACAAATGCTGATGAAGTTTTGAAAATGAATAAAAGAAAAGCGGATGTTTGTGGCGTAAAGATCTTTATGGGATCCAGCACCGGAAATATGTTGGTGGATAGCGAGCCCGCATTGCATAAAATTTTTAGTGAAAGCGAATTGTTAATTGCAACGCATTGCGAAGATGAAAAAATTATAAATGAAAATTATAAGAACTTAAAAATCATTAAACCAGTTCTTTCTCCTTC
>JBEPVG010000155.1:0-5531 GCA_041691175.1 Chitinophagaceae bacterium | reverse complement strand
ATTTGCCGACCCGTACTTGATTCTTAAAGGCTTGTATGCAATCAGCAAATATAATCATGACATTAAAAATTAAAGTTACCTGCTTCTTACTGGCTGCCTTACCATTGTTTTGTTTTGCCCAGGAAAATTCGCCTTACTCGCGCTATGGAGTAGGAAATATTCTTTCGCCTTCAAATATCGCCAATCGGGCCATGGGCGGTATTTCTGCAGGATATTCAGATCCCACTTCTATTAATACGGTCAATCCCGCAACTTATTCAGAACTGATTTATTCAACCCTCGATATTGGAGTAGAATATGATGGAAGAGATTTAAAAAGTAAAACCCCCGCAGGAAGTTATCGTTCAAATAATGGAATCATTTCCTACATGCAATTTGGTTTTCCATTATTGATAGCAAATAAGAAAGCCCGGAAAAATAAAGTAGCCTGGGGACTTACTTTTGGATTGAAACCACTAACGAAGATCAATTATAAAATAGAAAATACCGGCCACACAATTGACAGTACGTTAACCAGCTATGAAGGTACCGGCGGCATTAACGAAGCGTTTATCGGAACGGGATTGAGAATTAAAAATTTTAGTTTCGGAATAAATACCGGTTATCTTTTTGGAGAAAAAAATTATGACACGCGTTTAATATTTAATAACGATACGCTCAATTATTATAAATCGCATTATGGAACAAAGACACGGTTTGGCGGAATATTTCTCGATGCGGGAATTCAATATGTTGCCAAAATAAAAAAAGGATTTTTGCGTTTTGGCGCTTATGGAACACTCCAAAAATCTTACAATGGCTCTAAAGATGACCTTGTTGAAACCTTCGACTACAATGCTTCAACCAGCGATGTTCAAACGCTTGATACGGTAAGTTATAAGTCCGGGCAAAAAGGGAAGGTTCAGTTACCAGCTACGTTTGGCGCCGGTATTACTTATTCAAATGATCATTTGATGATTGGAGCTGATTATGAAACAACACAATGGGATAAATATATATTTTTTGGCCAAAAAGATTTGGTGAAAAATAGCTGGAATGCAAAAATCGGCTTGCAGTATTTGCCCGCTGCTCCTGGCGCTACCGGCTACTTTAATTATGTAAAATACAGGGCTGGATTTTCATTTGGACAAGATTATATCGCCGTAGATAATTCGCTTCCGGTTTATACGATCAGCCTTGGCGCCGCTTTTCCGATGAAATTGAAACATAGTTTTTATGATCATCAATACAGTATTATGAACTTTGCCTTTGAATATGGAAATCGCGGTAACAATAAAAATAATATTACTGAAAACCTGTACAAAGTAAGTCTTGGTTTTTCCTTAAGTGACATTTGGTTTCTTCGTCATCCATACCAGTAGAGGTTATTCATAGTATCTTTGTTTAAATATTTTATGAATGAATTTCCCGAGTTTTTATAGATATAATTTTTTAAAAGCAGCTTTGATCACAGGCTGCTTTTTTGTTTCATCCTGCGAAAATTCTCCCGAAGATTTTAATAAACTTACTTCTAAAAGAATAGGGATTGAGGTTGCAAAAGATGTCAAAATACTTTACTCAATCGGCAATGAAACCAAATCCAGAATTACCGCTCCTTTAATGCTTCGCCACCAGGAACTAGTACCTTATATCGAATTTACAAAAACCATTCATGCAGATTTTTTTGATGATAGCCTGCGCATAGAAAGCAGATTGGACGCGCATTACGCAAAATATATGGAAAGCGAAAGCAAAGTTTTTTTAAAAGATAGTGTGGTAGTGATCAACACAAAAGGCGACACACTTTATTGCAAGGAACTATATTGGGATCGCCGCAGAACGGGCGAAGAATTTTACACGGATAAACCGGTCCGCATTCGTACAAAAACAGAAATCCTTGATGGCGACGGATTAGATGCACCACAGGATTTTCACAACTGGCATCTCATAAATGGCAGGGGAATTGTGAGAGTTAGTTCGTCAGAATTTCCACAGTAAAATGGTTAATTCAATCATTCAGTTATTGCATTATCAATAATTTAATAATCAAATTTATTATTTACTAAACTCGTAAATTCTTCTTCTTAACTTTCAACAAAAAAAATTGAAAATGGAATACAGACGTTTGGGCAAATCCGGTTTGCAATTAAGTATCGTGAGTTTTGGAAGCTGGGTAAGTTTTAAGAATCAAATACAAGATAAAATTGCGGATGAATTAATGGGAATTGCTTACGACAACGGCATCAATTTTTTTGATAATTCTGAAGCTTATGCAAATGGCGAAAGCGAAAAAATGATGGGCCGTGTTTTGAAAATAAAAAAATGGGATAGAAGTTCGTTTACTGTTTCTTCAAAGGTTTTTTATGGAATTCATGGCAAAGAAAACAAGCCAAATCAAAATGGCCTCAGCCGCAAACATGTGATGGAAGCGTGTGACGCGGCTTTACAAAGATTGCAGGTAGACTATCTCGATTTATATTTTTGTCATCGTGCTGATAAAAATACGCCGGTTGAAGAAACTGTTTGGGCAATGAATACATTAATTCAACAGGGAAAAATATTGTATTGGGGAACAAGTGAATGGAGCGGCGTGGAAATTATGGAAGCGCATCGTGTAGCACAGGAATTTAAATTGATCGGGCCGACAATGGAACAACCACAATACAATTTATTTGAAAGATATAAAGTGGAAAAGGAATTTCTTCCGGTTTATGATTTTGTAGGATTGGGAACTACCATTTGGAGTCCGCTTGCATCGGGATTATTAACCGGAAAATACAACAATGGAATTCCGAAAGATTCACGTTTGGCTTTGGAAGATATGGCGTGGCTGAAAGGCAAATTGATGATTGATGATAAAATAAAAAAAATAAAAGAATTGACCGGTTTGTCAAAAGAATTGGGAGTTTCAATGGCTTCTCTTTCAATCGCCTGGTGCATCAGAAATCCGCGTGTAACGACTGCTATTCTTGGTGCTACAAAAAAAGAACAATTGATGGATAATTTGAAGTCAATAGAAGTAATGGAAAAACTGACGCCGGATGTTTTGGAAAAAATTGAAAATATTATGCAAACGAAACCGCGGTAGATTATTGATTAGTTGACATCCCAGTAAACGAACAAATAACGAAGATTTCTAAATAGGTAATACAAAAAAAAATTCTTAATCATTAAAAAAAATAAAAAAATGAGTAAATACGCAAACGCCGAATGGCAAGGAACAGCAAAAGAAGGAAAGGGAACTATCTCTACAGAAACGAAAGTTTTGAATAATTCGTCTTTCACATTTGCCTCTAGATTTGGGGATGCCAAAGATGGTACCAATCCCGAAGAGTTGATCGCCGCAGCTCATGCGGGTTGTTTTTCTATGAAGTTTAGTTTGGTTTTAAATGGAGCAGGTTTTACACCCGATAAAATTGAAACCAAATGTGATATTACCTTTGGAGATGGAGCAATCTCCAAATCACATCTTACCGTAAAAGCGAAAGTTCCGGGAATCAGCAAAGAAAAATTTGATGAATGTGCCAAAGATGCAAAAGAAAATTGCCCGATTTCTAAATCATTAAGCTCGAATATTGAAATTACAATGGACGCAATATTGAGTGAATAAATTATTAAAATTCCAGCTGAAAATAATTATTTTCCGGCTGGAATTTTTTTATTTAATAATTCTTCAAATTAAAATAAAATCTTTATTCCTTCTTCTTTTTACTTCATGTTTTGTTTGATGAAAATTAAAACCATAAGAAATATTTCTCAAATAATTTAAATATATTTTGAAGCCTTTATCTTTGCGGACTTTGAAAGATGCTATTTTAAAAATCTTTTAAAAAATTAAAAGATCTATTAAAAAAAGATAACTTAAAATGTATAGGACAAAGACTTGTGGAGAATTAAGAATTACGGATATTAATAAAGAAGTTACGCTTGCGGGATGGGTGCAAACTATTCGAAAATTCGGGAGTATTACTTTCATAGATCTTCGAGACAGATATGGAATAACACAATTATTATTTAATGAAAAACTAACGGAACAATTAGATAAAAATCCTTTGGGAAGAGAATTTGTGATTCAAATAAAGGGAGTTGTTTCTGAACGAAGTAATAAAAACCCGAACATTCCTACCGGGGATATTGAAATAAATGTTTCAGAATATAAGGTGTTGAACAAATCTGCCGTTCCTCCCTTTACCATCCAGGATGAAACTGATGGTGGCGATGATATCCGGATGAAATATCGCTTTTTAGATTTGAGAAGAAACGCAGTTAAAAAAAATATTGAGTTGCGTTATGCCGTTAATCGGGCAACAAGAAATTATTTGCATCAGCACGAATTTATTGATATTGAAACGCCTTTTTTAATAAAATCTACTCCCGAAGGCGCGCGCGATTTTGTGGTTCCAAGCCGCATGAATCCCGGAGAATTTTATGCACTTCCTCAATCTCCACAAACGTTTAAGCAATTGTTGATGGTGAGCGGATACGATCGTTACTACCAAATTGTAAAATGTTTTCGGGATGAAGATTTACGTGCGGATCGCCAACCGGAATTTACACAAATAGATTGCGAAATGTCGTTTGTAGAGCAGGAAGATATTTTGCAAATGTTTGAAGGATTGATCAAATATATTTTTAAAGAAGTAAAAGATATTGATTACGAAGCGCCTGTAGAAAGGATGAGTTGGGAAGATGCCATGTGGAATTATGGAAATGACAAACCAGATATCCGCTTCAAAGTGAAAGTGAAAAATCTAAAATCTGAGAACAAAATTTTTCTTGAAACATTGACTAATAAAGAGTTTGGCGTATTCAATGATGCAGAGACGATCCTTGCAATTTCAGTTCCCGGTTGCAACGATTATTCAAGAAAGCAAACGGATGAATTGGTAGAATGGGTAAAGCGTCCGCAGATTGGAATGAAGGGATTGGCATTTATAAAAGTGAATGATGACGGAACCTTGAAAAGCAGTTTTGATAAATTTTTTAATGAAAAAGAACTTAATGACTTTGCTTCTTTTTGTGATTCAAATCGCGGTGATCTTATTTTAATTCTTGCTGGAAAAGAGGAGCGTACGCGAAAAGCCATCAGCGATTTGCGTTTGTACATGGCCGATAGATTGGGCTTGCGTAAAGCGGATGAATTTAGGCTTTTATGGGTAACAGATTTTCCGCTGTTTGAATATGATGAAGAAGCTAATCGTTGGGTGGCGCGGCATCATCCGTTTACTTCGCCAAAGCCGGAAGATATTGAAGTGATGATCAACAACAATGCTTTGATTGAAAATTCGGAAAAGTATTTGGAACATCCTTATTCAAAAATAAAAGCGAACGCGTATGATATGGTTTTAAACGGCAACGAAATCGGAGGCGGTTCAATCAGAATTTTCCAAAGAGATTTGCAGGAAAAAATGTTTGCAGCTCTGGGAATGAGTAAAGAAGAAGCGCAGAAAAAATTTGGATTTTTGATGGGCGCATTTGAATACGGCGCTCCGCCACACGGTGGTATTGCATTTGGCTTCGACAGACTTTGTGCAATCCTCGGAGGCAGTGAA
>JBEPVG010000154.1:0-5578 GCA_041691175.1 Chitinophagaceae bacterium | reverse complement strand
CCAAAAATATTATCTCTGATGAAGGAAAAGGGAATGGATGATGTGCTCGTAACCGGTGGTGGAATTATTCCTGCAGATGACATGGAAAAATTAAATAAAATGGGTGTTGGAAAATTATTTCCGCCAGGAACTTCTACTTCTACTATTGCAGATTATATAAAAAATTGGGTATCAGAAAACAGAAATTTTTAAAAAGTAACAACTATGGATTTCTCAACGTTAAAAACAGCTCTTGAAAACAACATTTTTACTATTACGATTAACCGTCCCGAAAAATTAAATGCTTTAAATCAAACCGTTTTAGATGAATTAAATTCTGTAATGGATCTCGTTTATAAGGATGAAAAAATAAAAGCAGTAATTATCACCGGCGCTGGAGAAGAAGCTTTTGTCGCAGGCGCGGATATTGCTGAATTTGTATCTGTAAAAGATGAAGACGGACTATCACTTTCAAAAAAAGGACAGGATATTTTTTTAAAATTGGAAAATTTTCCAAAACCTGTAATAGCCGCCGTGAATGGGTTTGCACTTGGTGGCGGGTGTGAATTAGCAATGGCTTGTCATTTCAGATTGGCAAGTACAAATGCAAAATTCGGCCAACCTGAAGTGAATCTTGGATTGATTCCCGGATATGGTGGTACACAGCGATTAACGATGTTGATCGGTAAAGGAAAAGCAATGGAATTAATGATGACTGGAAACATGATTGGCGCTGAAGAAGCGAAGTCTTTAGGATTGGTAAATCATGTGGAAACTCCAGAAAATTTAATCCCCAAAACAAAAGAAATTTTGAATTTGATCCTTACAAAATCTCCTGTTGCAATTTCTAAAGTTATTGCTGCTGTCAATTTTTATTTTAATGTTGAAGGATTTAATGAAGAAGCAAAATTATTCGGCGAAGTTTTTTCAAGTGATGACAAAAAAGAAGGAACGGGTGCTTTTTTAGAAAAAAGAAAACCGGTTTTTAAAGGAAAATGATTTTTTAGAAGCCACGAATTACACGAATTGAATAATTTTAGTAGGCCTTCATCAGTATAAGAACAAATAACGAATAGATTTTCCTGGATCTCATTAATTCTGTAAACTCGTCTTTTTTCAATCATCAATATTTTCAATACTCTTTAATTTTACCTATTACCTTCAGAAATTTTTCTTTAAAAATAACATTTGCAAAAGCAATTAATTTTTAAAGAGAGGAGTTACATTTGAAATGAAGTTATTTTTTTTTCATTGCAGTAAACAAACAAAAAAACCAATTTTTATTTTCCGAAACAGCAAACAAAAGACCTCACATTTTGAATCTGTGAGGCCTCTATAAATGATCAATAACCTTTTTAAGCTTCTACTTTCTGCGTTCTTTGCGTTTTCTTTCTTTCGTCCTCGTCGAGAATTACCTTTCGCATCCGGATGAATTTCGGCGTTACTTCTATACACTCATCCTGCTGAATATACTCCATACATTCTTCCAAAGACATTTGTGTTTTTGGAGCAATCCGCGAAGCGTCATCTGCGCCACTCGCGCGGTGGTTGGTTAATTTTTTTGGCTCGGTAGCATTTACAATTAAGTCCCCGGGCTTGATATGCTCTGCAATAATCTGACCTACATAAATTTCTTCTCCCGGATCAACAAAAAATCTTCCGCGATCCTGTAATTTATCAATTGAATATCCTGTCGTTCTTTCCTGGTTTTTAGAAATTAAAACCCCATTACTTCTTCCCGGAATATATCCTTTCCACGGTTTGTATTCCAGAAAACGATGCGCCATTACGGCTTCACCTGCTGTGTTTGTAAGCATGTTGGAACGCAGTCCTATTAGGCCTCTTGAAGGAATTTCAAATTCGAGGTGTTGCATTTCGCCTTTGCTTTCCATGATAAGCAATTCGCCTTTTCTTTGTGTAACCAAATCAATTACACGGCCGCTATATTCAGCCGGAACGTCAACAACGAGGTTTTCGAAAGGCTCACATTTTTTGCCATCAATTTCTTTAGTAATTACCTGTGGTTGACCCACAGTTATTTCATAACCTTCTCTGCGCATGGTTTCTACCAAAATACTTAAATGCAAAATACCACGCCCGTAAACCATAAAACTATCGGCGCTATCAGTTGCACTCACGCGCAAAGCCAGATTTTTTTCCAGTTCCTTTTCCAACCTGTCTTTTAAATGTCGCGAGGTTACGAATTTTCCATCCCGACCATAAAAAGGAGAATTATTGATGCTGAATTGCATATTCATCGTCGGCTCATCCACGCTGATAATTGGAAGCGCTTCGGGATTTTCAAAGTCCGCAAGGGTTTCACCGATATTAAATCCTTCTACTCCTACAACCGCACAAATATCACCGGATTTTACTTCGGTTACTTTCTTTTTTCCCAGACCTTCAAAAACGTACAATTCTTTTACACGGGTTTTTTGAAC
Organism: Chitinophagaceae bacterium; assembly: GCA_041691175.1. Classification (GTDB taxonomy): domain Bacteria; phylum Bacteroidota; class Bacteroidia; order Chitinophagales; family Chitinophagaceae; genus Ginsengibacter. Next base: position 3,158 of record JBEPVG010000154.1, on the reverse strand, counting down.
CGTTCCATCCAACTTCATCAATGACAATGCCTGGTTGTCTTTTATAATTCCACGTGCTACTTTTCCTACGGCAATTCTACCCAGAAAAGAAGAATAGTCGAGCGAAGTAATTTGCATTTGAAGCGTTCCTTCTTCGTGAGATGGCGGTGGCACTTTTTCAAGAATTGTATCCAATAAAGGAAAAATATTGTCAGTTTGTTCAAGCGTTGTATTCATCCAACCCAATTTACTGGAACCGTAGATCGTGGCGAAATCAAGTTGTTCTTCGGTAGCATCGAGATTAAAAAATAATTCGAATACCGCGTCATGAACTTCATCAGGGCGACAATTCGGTTTATCAACTTTATTAATAACGACAATTGGGCGAAGGCCTAATTGTAAAGCCTTTTGCAACACAAAACGCGTTTGCGGCATTGGTCCTTCAAAAGCATCTACCAGTAAAAGTACGCCATCAGCCATCTTTAAAACGCGTTCTACTTCGCCACCAAAATCACTATGGCCGGGAGTATCAATTACATTTATTTTTACGTCTTTATAAGTAACGGAAATGTTTTTGCTGAAAATAGTAATGCCGCGTTCTCTTTCCAGATCGTTGCTGTCCATAATGAGTTCGCCGGCATCCTGGTTGTCACGGAAGATGTTTGTACTGTGTAAAATTTTATCAACCAAGGTAGTTTTACCATGATCAACGTGTGCAATAATTGCGATGTTTCTAATATCCATAAATTGTTTTAACCTAAGAGCAACATGCCCAGAATTTTTTAAGGCTGCAAAGGTACGTTAAAACCGGTTCTGATAAAGATAAAAAGTGAAAGTTAACAGTTAAAGAAATTGTATTTATGAATAATTTTTTTAGAGAATTGGCACATATTTTTCTATAAATCCTCTAAAGAATAAATTATTGAAAAAAAATTTTCTACCATCCGTTTACTTATGTATTTTATTTGACCTGATCGGAATGGTCAGTTATCTCTTGCCGGTTATTGGTGAAACTGAAGATTTGGCGTGGGCGCCTATTTCAGCGGTTATTTTTTATTTTCTTTTTGGTAAAAAGAAGTTTGGTTTCTTCGGCGCGATCTTTTCTTTTTTGGAAGAACTTTCGCCGGGACTGGATTTTATTCCCACATTTACGATTGCATGGTTTATCAAAAAAAGAGAAATGAGAAAACATTCTGAAATAAAAAAAATAGATCCTCCGGTTAAAACACATAGCAATACTTTCCAGTAAATCAACAAATAACCTGGGTTTTTATTTTCTTTGGGGGTTATAAATCATAAAGATTTTTAAATGCTATTGGTGAAAAAATGTAGTTTTAGAACTTCTAAAATTATTACAATGAAAAATCTTTCCTGCATTTTATTATTTATTTTTTTTGCTAATCTTTCCTTCGCGCAAGACAGCGTAACGGTCATGGACATACGCAGTTCTGAAAAAATCATCAGTGTCCATTTTTCAGCAGCAAAAGAAGATTCACTTCTCGACCAGGTGCAACAAAGAGCAAAAGTGTATGATAAAATGCATGATTATTCTTTAGATAATTCTATCCCGATGACCATGGCAGAAAGCCCGCTGCTGCCGTATATGAATTTAAATAAAAAACAACTTTCGGTAAAATTTGACATCCCTTCCGGGGTGAATCTTCCGGCAAAAAGAGAAGAACTCGCTTTTTATTCTATTTCACAACTCGCTTCTTTATTAAAAAACAAAAAGATCACTTCGGTTGAGCTGACAAAGTTTTTTATTAACCGCTTAAAAAAATTTAGCGACACATTGCATTGTTTAATTTCATTAACCGAAGATATTGCTATGAAAGAAGCTGCAGTGGCAGACAAAGAAATTTCGGTAGGAAATTACCGCGGACTTCTTCATGGGATTCCTTATGGACTGAAAGACTTATTTGCTGTTCGCGGAACGAAGACAACCTGGGGAGCGGCGCCATACAAAGACCAGGTAATTGATAATAACAGCTATGTGTACACGAAATTGAAAAATGCCGGAGCCGTGCTGATTGCTAAATTATCAATGGGCGCTTTGGCGATGGACGATTATTGGTTTGAAGGGCAAACAAAAAATCCATGGAATATGCTTGAAGGCTCCAGTGGTTCTTCCGCAGGATCAGCAGCAGCAACGGTTGCAGGGCTTGTTCCTTTTGCAATTGGAACTGAAACTTATGGTTCTATCATTTCTCCATCAACCGTTTGCGGTGCCACCGGGTTAAGGCCAACATTTGGTTCAATCAGCCGATCAGGCGCGATGACACTTTCATGGAGCCTTGATAAAGCCGGCCCGATTTGTAGAAGCGCAGAAGATGCCGCCATCGTTTTTAATTATTTACATGGCACAGATGGAAAAGATGCGGCGGCTGTAGAGATGCCTTTTAATTATAAAGAAAAAGTGGATTTATCAAAAATGAAAATCGCTTATGCTAAAAATTATTTTAATAAAAAAGATACATTAGGAAATGAAAATAATGTGTTGGAAGTTTTTAGAAAAGCTGGCGCAACGTTGATTCCTGTTGATTTTCCTGATTCGGGAGTTTATAATTTTGATATGATTGGAATTGTTATTGGAGCAGAAAGCGCTGCTGCTTTTGACGGATTTACAAGAACCGGTGTTGATGATAAAATGCCGCGACAAGGCAAAGGTGAATGGCCAAATTATTTTCGTGCTGCAAGATTTATTCCTGCTGTGGAATATATAAATACAAACCGTTACCGTTACCTTTTGATTCAAAAAGTGAATGAAGTAATGGAGAAATATGACGCAATTATTTGTCCGACATGGGGAGGAAATCAAAACGCAATTACCAACCTGACCGGCAATCCTGCAGTCAGTATTCCGACTGGTTTTAATAAAGAAAATACTCCGACAAGTATTACTCTCGTGGGTAATTTATATGATGAAGCAACTTTATTGGAAGTGGCGAAAATTTACCAGGAAGCAACAGGATGGAATAAAATGCACCCGGAATATTTTAAGTGAAAAGTGAGGAATGTAACTTAATTGGTCTTCAGTTATATTTTTCATTTTCGGAAATCTTTAGGAGATCAAAAACGAGATATTTCTCTATTTCTTTCCAAAACTATTTCTGGTTTTGCTTCCATATTTCTTCACTTTTCCTTTTCCGCATTCAGTTGTAAATTGCATATCCCTATGC
>JBEPVG010000153.1:0-5589 GCA_041691175.1 Chitinophagaceae bacterium | reverse complement strand
TTTCCTTTGCGCGAGTCAATAAATAAGAATTTATAAAAATGCAAATTACAGAAATCAAATTTATCATTCCTGTCTAGTCAGCTTCAAAAATACTTCTGCTTTTCACATCAACATTTTGCCTTTCACCATATTTTTATTTGGATACAATTAGTAAACATTAAATTTGTCTTCATGCGCAAAACCCTAAATATTCTCGTAAATTCTTTTCGGCTTACCATGCAGGAACTGATGGTAAATAAGTTGCGCACTTCACTATCATTGATTGGGATTTCATTTGGCATTTTCTGTATCATCGGGGTTTTAGCCACCGTTAATAGCCTCGAAATGAATATTCAAAATCAATTGAAAAGCCTTGGAACAAATACAATCTTCATAGATAAATGGCAGTACACCGGCGGCCCCGATTATCCGTGGTGGAAATTTGTGAATCGTCCGGTTCCAAAATATGAAGAAGTTAAATTTATTAAAGAACGCAGTAATCTTACAAGCAGCATCGCGTTTGAGATAGATTCAAGATTAAATGTGGAATACGATAATTACGCTTTGCAGGGAGTAACTATGACCGGCGTTACGGAGGAAGAAATAAATATTCAACCACTTACAATGGCTTATGGTCGTTACATTTCAGGAAATGAATTTTCAAATGGAAGCGCGGTGTCGGTTATTGGATATTCAAATGCCGAAAACTTATTTGGCTCGGCTGCATCAGCGATTGGCAAAGAAGTAAAAATAAAAAACAATAAAAGCACCATTATTGGCGTGATAAAAAAAATGGGGCAGAACATGATTGGCCAGGATTATGATCAGTCTATCATTCTTCCTTATCGTTTTGCAAGGCAGATCGTAAATGAAAACAATAGCAGTCCGAAGATTATTGTAAAAGGAAAAGAAAATATAAGTCCGCAGGCGCTTGCAAATGAACTGGAAGGCATCATGCGATCCATCAGAAAATTAAGCCCAACACAGGAAGATAATTTTACACTCAACCAAATCAGTAGTTTAAGCGATAAGGTAAGCTCTATGTTTGGAAGCATCAATATCGGAGGTTGGGCTATCGGAATTTTAAGCCTTGTTGTTGGCGCTTTCGGAATCGCCAACATTATGTTTGTAACTGTAAAAGAACGCACGCCCATCATCGGATTAAAAAAAGCAATCGGCGCAAAGAAGAGAAGCATACTTTCCGAATTTCTTTTGGAATCTGCCATCATCTGCATTCTTGGTGGTTTGATCGGTTTAATTCTCGTCTATCTACTCACCGTTATACTCACAAATCTTTTCAGTTTCCCGGTTTATATTTCAGCCGGAATTCTGGCACTTGCCATTTCTATTTGTATCATTATTGGAATTTTGTCTGGGATCATTCCGGCGATGTCTGCAGCCCGTCTTGACCCGGTTGTTGCGATCAGATCTTAAGCGGCTTGATACTGTATTACAAATTTTTAGAAAAAAACAGTTTTTGCAGTAAACAAAGAAATAATAAGAATTTCTATCTTAAGAAGAACTTCAATAAAGTAAAAACAATTTACACGGCTAGTTTCTTACTCTTCAGTATTTATTTGCAACCATCCGGCAATCTCTTCCAAAAAACGCTGATCAATTGAATCAAAAGTTGATAATTCTTTACTATCCACGTCAAGAACTGCCAAAACTTTATTATTACGAATAACAGGGATTACAATTTCTGAAACCGACAAGTTGCTGCAAAAAATATGTCCGGGAAATTTGTCAACATCCGGAACGATTAATGTTTTTTCCTGCATCCAGCAGGCTCCGCAAACACCTTTCTCTTTTTGTATTCGGGTGCACGCAATTGGCCCCTGGAAAGGCCCTAAAACAAGCTCATCATTTTTTACAATATAAAATCCAACCCACAACCAATCGAATTGCTCCTTCAATGCTGCGGTTATATTTGCCATGTTTGCAATCATATCTGTTTCGCCGCTGATCAGTGCTTTTATTTGAGGCAATAAAGATTTGTATTGTTCTTCTTTGGTTCCTTTTGCAACTAAAAGATCTTCAGCCATTTTATTTAATTTGGAAAACGAAGGTAATAAAGGCAGGAAATGAATATGAAAAAATCTGGAAATAGCCCCATAAAATAATCGACTAAACCAAACAAAAAAGCCTGGATTTTGCCTCCTGTTTTCAAGAAATTATTTGCATTTTTTCAGTAAATAAACAAATAATGAAGGTTTATGTTTTTTAGTAAAAAAAAGCAAAAGGCTTTAATTTTCTGATTGCTCGGGAAGGAATGTGTAAGGATCAATTGAAAAACAGGCCTCTAATGGTGAAGGAAGTTCCCCCAATTCAATATCAATACAAGATTTATTTTCCCTGATTTGCCACAGGTATAATTTCTTATTTCCTTTGCAAATTTCAGGAAGCATTTCTTTTAAAAGCCCATTCCAGCAAGCATCCTGCAACTCATCTGCTTCGGATAAAGAATTTTCTTTTTCGGAATTGTTTTTTTGCCAGCATTGTCTGGATGTAAAATTTGTGCCGGTCATTAGTAAAATTTCCTGTTGTAAATTTGTTTTCATGATTGACAATTTTTAATCTGTTATTAAGACTTAAAATTGTTCTCATAAATTAATTGCCCAGGTAAAATATTCTGTTAAAAGACTCTAGAGCAAATAAGGAGATTATTTCAAATGATGTTTAAACTTTTTTAATTCAGTAACATCCGCCTCAGAAAGGATTTCGTTGTTATCATATTTTATTTTTAAAAATAATACTCTTTTATGTTGTGGATATTTTGCAAGAATTTCTTCAATTAATTTTCCTGCTTCTTCGTTCTTTTCAAACATCGGCTTGTTTTCCGGAAGTTCAGACCTATCTCTTGTCGGCATACTTTTTATAATAGATTCTAATGCCGCAAGCCGTCCTGGAAGAACGCCGCTTATTTTTGAAGATTTGTCATACAAACCTTGTAATTGTTTTTTGCTGAGCCAGCCACGGCGTTGATATTGCTGGTAAATACTGATTACGAAAGAAGAAACCGGAAAAGCCATAATGCAATCTTCCAACAGCATGTTGATGATGTCAAGTTTTGGTTTATTTTGTTGCATAAGAAAATTTCAAAAAGGTATTTAGCTTAAATTTTTGTAAGGACTGTATTGATTATTATGCAGTATTATTTGCCATAAAGTTAATTAAATAAAAGTACCGCTTACTGTTTAACCGTAATTTTTAAAAAAATTAAATTGTGCTTTTTGATAAAAAAAACCCCACCTTCTTAAAAGTGGGTTTTGTTGGTTGGTCATCACTGGTCCATCCTATTAATAGCGATACATTTCAGATTTATAGGGCCCCTCTTTCGGTACATTTAAATAAGTGCTTTGTTCATTAGTAAGTTTATCCAAAACAACACCGATTTTCTTTAAGTGCAAACGTGCAACCTTCTCATCTAAATGTTTTGGAAGCACATAAACTTTGTTTTCATATTTTTCTGAATGTTCCCACAACACAAGCTGGGCAAGCACCTGGTTGGTGAATGAATTACTCATCACAAAACTTGGATGGCCTGTTGCGCAACCCAAATTTACCAAACGTCCTTCTGCCAAAACGATAATGTCTTTTCCGTCAATGGTATATTTATCCACCTGTGGTTTGATGGTATCTTTTGTGTTGCCGTAATTTTTATTTAACCAGGCAATATCAATTTCAATATCAAAATGCCCGATATTGCAAACGATCGCTTTGTCTTTCATTTCTTTGAAATGCTCAGCGGTAATCAAATCCCTGCAACCTGAAGCGGTAACAATGATATCTGCTTCCTTCACCGCGTCAATCATTTTCTTTACTTCAAATCCATCCATAGCAGCTTGCAAAGCGCAAATAGGGTCGATTTCTGTAACGATTACTCTCGCTCCGGCGCCACGTAAACTTGCAGCGGAACCTTTCCCCACATCGCCGTAACCACCAACCACAGCTACTTTACCCGCCATCATAATATCAGTCGCCCTTCTGATTGCATCAACCAAACTTTCTTTGCAACCATATTTATTATCAAATTTAGATTTGGTTACAGAATCATTCACATTGATTGCAGGCATCGGCAAAGTTCCTTTTTCCATTCTTTCATAAAGCCTGTGAACACCGGTTGTTGTTTCTTCGGACAAGCCTTTTACATGTTGAATTAATTCGGGATATTGATCAAAAACCATATTGGTTAAATCACCTCCATCATCCAAAATCATGTTCAACGGACGATCTTCACTACCGAAAAATAAAGTCTGTTCAATGCACCAATCCGCTTCTTCCTGTGTTTCGCCTTTCCAAGCAAACACTCCGATACCTTCTGCAGCAATTGCAGCAGCAGCCTGATCTTGTGTAGAAAAAATATTACATGAACTCCATTTTACCTCAGCGCCTAATTCGATTAAAGTTTCAATTAAGACTGCGGTTTGGATTGTCATGTGAAGACAACCCGCGATGCGTGCGTCTTTAAGCGGTTTTTCTTTTCCAAATTCTTCTCTTAACGCCATTAGTCCAGGCATTTCTGCTTCGGCTAATTTTATTTCTTTACGGCCCCACGCAGCCAGACTCATATCTTTCACCTTATTTTTAAGGCTGAAATCGATTGTGTTTTTTGTAATAGATGACATAAAATTTTGTTTTTTTTTTAGAATTACAAATGTACTAATATTAGAATAGAAATATAAGTAATTCGAAAACTTTAGAATAGATTTGTAATAAAATTGATTTGAAAAGAATAAAACTCATTATTAAGATGAAAACTGGATTGTCAAAAGAAGAAATAACTGTGATGGATTATGTTCCCGATAAAAAAGACCTGGCCATTTTAAAATTGTTACAGCAAAATGCGAGAATAACAGTAAAAGAAATTTCAGAAAAAATCCATCTCAGTACCACTCCGGTGCATGAGCGCATAAAAAGAATGGAAGAATCAGGTGTTATAGAACAATATGCAACGCTGGTGAATCATTCAAAAGTGAAAAAAGGTTTGACAGTAATTTGTTATGTATCTTTAAAAGAACACGGGAAAAAAGCTGGCGCGAAATTTATCAAAACGATAAAAGATTTGAATGAAGTCATTGAATGTTTCAGTATTTCCGGCGAGTTTGATTTTATGCTTAAGGTGGTTTGTGAAGATATGAATACCTACTACGATTTTCATGTAAATAAATTAAGCGAAATTGAGAATGTAGGCCATGTGCAAAGCATTTTTGTAATGGGAATTATTAAACAAACGCACCAGGTTGTGTGGGAGGATTAAGCTTTACTTTAAGGTTGGAACAATCAATTCTATTAAACGAAATTCAAAATCATCAATATTTGTTGCTCTACTGTTTCCTATTGGCAATAATCGTAAATTTCTTTTTAAGTTTAATTCTAATCCTTTCATTTAAATTGTGTAACAGTATTTATTGAAACAATTATTTCAAATTTTTTAAAATTAAAATTATGGCCATGTGGATCATTCTTGCAATTATTGTTCTCCTTGTTATATGGATCATCGGAATGTACAACAGTTTGGTAAAATTGAAGATTAAAGTAGATAACAGTTGGAGCGATATTCGTGTTTATCTTAAAAAAAGATATGATTTAATTCCTAATCTCGTGAAC
>JBEPVG010000152.1:0-5599 GCA_041691175.1 Chitinophagaceae bacterium | reverse complement strand
GAATAAACAAATAATCGGGATTCTTAATTACTTAAACCTTCCCGGATTTTTTACTAAAAAATCTTTCCAACCGTTTAGTTTCTGTGATGAATTGTTTAACAACGCGTTTCCCTGGAAATGATGACAAACAGCTACAGCAAGCGCATCTGTAGCATCAAAATATTTTGGATTTTCATCAAAAACAATCAGGCGTTGTAGCATTTTTAAAACTTGTAACTTATCCGCATTTCCATTTCCGGTGATAGATTGTTTAACTTTTCGCGGAGAATATTCTGTTACCGGAATTCCTGCCTGCATTGCAGCTGCGATTGCCACACCCTGTGCCCGTCCCAGTTTTAGCATGCTTTGCACATTCTTTCCAAAAAACGGCGCCTCAATGGCAAATTCATCCGGACAAAATTCTCTGAGCAATTGGCAGACTTTTTCGTGAATAATTTGCAGACGTTCATAAGCATTTTTTTTTGCAGAGAGTTTCAACACATCCATTATCATTAATGTCATTCCTGAAGAAGAAATTTCAATAATGCCAAACCCCATAATTAGAGTTCCGGGATCAATACCTAAAATGATTTTTGAGTTTGTATTCAATTGAAGTTTATTTTTACCACTTTAAAAGCAGAATGTAAAGTAATAGAAAATATCCGTATCAAAACTTCATGATTTTTAATAAAAATATCAAAATAATATTCAAATATATTCTTGCTCCATTATTGGCTCTCTGGTTATTTTATTCTCTTTACCAACAAATAAAAATGCAGCCTCATCTCCAGGAATCTATTACGCTTATTAAAGAAGCTCCGTCTGGGAGCCAGGCCTGGAAGTTTTGGATTGTAGTTATTCTTGCACTTTTTAATTGGGGGTTGGAAGCCAAAAAATGGCAGTTGTTATTGAAGCCCCTTCAGCGTATGAATTTTTATAGAGCTTATAAATCTGTATTAAGCGGATTGGCTTTTTCATTAAATACACCCAACAGAATGGGTGAATATGGTGGAAGAATTTTGTATGTAAAAGAGGGAAGCCGTTTAAAAGCAATTTCATTGTCTATCGCCGGAAGTATAAGCCAGCTCATCGTTACATTGGTTTTAGGATGCGCCGGCTTAATATATCTTTTATATTTTCAAACCACACATTCGGGCCCGTTAATGGGTCTTTCTGTTTTTTGGATCAAAATTTTATTGTTCATTTCTGCAATGGTTACAGCGATTCTCGTTTTATTTTTCTTTCGTCTTTCGTGGTTAATTAAATTGATTGAAAAAATTCCTTCGGCAAAAAAATTCGTTCAATACATTAATGTCTTGGAGGAATTTACTGCTAAATTATTGTTAAGCCTCCTTTGGCTTTCTTTCTTTCGCTATCTTGTTTTCGTCCTACAATATATATTGCTGCTGCAGGTTCTACATGTTGAAATTTTTTGGGTAAATAGTTTTTGGATTATTAGTATTCTTTTTTTGGTGTTGGCAATTGTACCATCGTTTGCCATTGCCGATTTAGGGATTCGAGGAAAGTTTAGTATCGAATTATTGAGTGTGTACAGCATCAACACATTAGGGATATTAGGCACTACTTTTGGTATTTGGTTTATCAATTTATTTATCCCTGCTCTTGTGGGAAGCATTTTAATATTAGGTATAAAATTTTTTAAAGAAAAATAATTTAGTTTGAAAGCAATTATCTCATTTTTAATTTTATTTTTTTCAATGACGAGCCAGGATAAAGATCCATTTTGTGGCGTGCGAAATACTGCATTTAATGCAGGGGAAGAGGTTACGATGAAAGTTTATTATACTACTCTCGGAATGTATGTTGGCGCGGGAGAAGCGAAATTCAAAACGACGCTCGAAAGATTTAATGGTGTTCCGGTTTATCATTGCGTGGGCACAGGCGATTCTTATTCTTTCTTCGATAATTTTTATAAAGTGCGTGACCGTTATGAAACATACATTGATACAGCGACCATGCTTCCCGTAAAATTTGTCAGAAATGTTTATGAAGGCGGATCAAAAATTTATAATAATATTACCTTTAATCACAAGGCAGGAACAGCGGTAAGTACCAACGGCGTTTTTAAAGTTACCTCGTGTATCCAGGATGTAATCAGTTCAGTTTATTATGCAAGAAATATCAATTTCGATAAATACAAACCGGGCGATAAAATTCCTTTTGATATGTTTTTGGACGATGAAATTTATCATCTGTATTTACGCTATGAGGGTAAAGAAAATGTGAAGACTAAATATGGGAAATTCCGCGCTATCAAGTTTAAACCATTACTTATTAAAGGAACGATTTTCCAAGGTGGAGAGAATATGAATGTGTGGGTTAGCGATGATGCAAATCATTTGTTGTTGCGTGCTGAAAGCCCAATTTCAGTGGGTTCTATAAAAGTGGATATGATGGGTTATAAAAATCTGCGTTATCCACTTACTTCGCTGATTAGTTTCAGATAAAGAAAAAACAATCGTTTTTATTTCTTTAAATTCTCTTTATTTTTATTTTCGAAATGTTTAATTCTGAATAAAATAAGCAGAGATATTCCTACAATCAGATAAGTGATTGACAACAATATATTTTCTTGCTGCGAAAGCGTAATTCCTCTAAATTGTTCTTTTATAAAAAAATATACGATTATCCCGAGGCTCAACAGCAGAAAAATGAAACTGATCTTTTTCATTTTTAATTTTATAAAATACTTTCGAGCTTAAAAGTTTCTTTACTGCGTATACCACGCTCCGTTAGTTGCAGATTACAACATTCAATTTTGGGGTCATGTTCGAAAAATAAAATGAAATCCTTTTGCTGCGCTTCTGTGAGAAAAGATCTTTTTTCTTTTAAAGTTTCAAGCGGCCTTGTATCATAAGCCATCACATAGGGAATAGGAATGTGCGCCATAGAAGGCAGGAGATCTGCCATAAAAATTATGGTTTTGTCTTTGTATTTTATTTGCGGCAGCATCATTGATTCTGTGTGGCCATTTACAAAACGAAGATTGATATTTTTATTAAATTCAATTCCTTCTTTTGTTTCTATAAAAATTAATTTGCCATTCTCTTTTATTGGTAAAATATTTTCTTTTAAGAAACTGGCTTTTTCCCTGTCATTCGGATTGGTTGCCCATTGCCAGTGGTTTTCATTGCTCCAATAAGTGGCATTTTTAAAAGCAGGAATTAATTTTTCATTAACTCTCTCAATGGAGCCGCCGCAATGATCGAAATGTAGATGGGTAAGAAAAACGTCCGTAATATCTTCTTTTGAAAAATTATATTTTGCCAAAGATTTTTCCAAAGTGTCATTGCCATTTAAAAAATAGTATCCGAAAAATTTTTCATTCTGTTTATTTCCCATTCCATTATCAATCAAAATCAATCTTCCTTCGTCTTCTATCAACATACAACGCATCGCCCAATTACACATATTATTTTCATCCGGAGGATTTAATTTTTCCCACATACTTTTTGGAACCACTCCAAACATAGCACCACCATCCAGTTTGAAATGGCCTGCATTTATTGAGTAGAGTTTCATAGCTTTTAAAATTTATTGAGCAGTTTGCAATTTAGGTTGCTTTGCTAATGTATATAACAATATAACAAACGAAATGATAAAATAAGTCATTAAAAATAATACGGCATTTCTCATTCCGCCCAATCCTTCAGTTACCATACCAAAAGTTGTCATGCCAATAACGGTACTTACTTTATCACAAACATCATAGAAACTAAAATAAGAGGCCGTGTCTTTTGTAGGAGGCATAAATTTCGAATATGTGGATCTGGAGAGTGATTGAATGCCGCCCATTACAAGTCCGACCGTAGCTGCCAAACAATAAAATTCAAATTCGGTATAAACAAAATATGCCCATGCACAAATTCCTGCCCAGATAAACACACCAACTAATAACACTTTCAGGTTGCCTATTTTTTTGGAAGAATATGAGAATAAATAAGCACCACCGATTGCGACAATCTGAATAATTAAAATAGTAAGAATCAACTTTCCACTATTGGCAGCATCCGTTTCTTTGTTACCTGTATTGGGAAAAATTTGTTGCTTGGCAAATAAAGCGGCTGAATACATTACAGTTTCCACACCCATTCCCAGGAAAAAGAATGCGAGTAAAAATCGTTTTAAAGTAGCCTGGTTCTTTAATTCAATCCAAACTTTTCTCAGTTCAGCGTACCCTTTTGTAAAAACATTATGACTTTTAGAAACTGGATTGGCAAAGCCTTTAGGCAAAATCGCAAAAGTGATTTGCGCAAAAGCCATCCACCAGATTCCTGTAAGAAGAAAAGAAATTTGTGATGCTTTAGTTGTATTAGCAATGCCAAACAATTGAGGTTTGGTAACGATTACCAAACAAATGATTAATAAGATAACGCTGCCAATATAGCCCAAAGCAAATCCTTTGGCGCTCACCAGGTCCTGGTCTTTTTCAGCCGCGATTTCAGGCAGGTAAGCATTGTAAAAAACAATGCTGGCCCCAAAGCCAACTGAGGCGATAATAAAAAGTACAAGACCTAATTGTGGATTATCAGGCTTAAACCAATACATCGCACAGCAACTTAAAGAGCCCAGGTAACAAAAGAATTGCATGAATCTTTTTTTATTTCCAAATGCATCTGCAATAGATGATAGCACGGGGGAAATAATGGCAACAGTTAAAAATGAAAATGCAACGGCATAGGCATATAAAGCGGATGGTTCATTAAAAACGCGTCCCAGGAAAACGATTTTTTTACCGGATGTAACTGCTTCGTAATAAGCAGGAAAAATGGATGAGGTGATTACAAGGCTGTAAACTGAATTCGCCCAATCGTACATCGCCCATCCGGTAATAACTTTTTTAGAAGCAGTTTGCATTTAAAAATAGAATTGGTTTCAAAAATAAAAATATATTGAAGAGAAAAGTTATTCTTTTTTAGCCAAAATAAAATAAATATTTGATGCGAATAAGAATCTGGATTATTTGTTAGTTTACTGAAAAGGACAAATTTTAAATGCGTTTATGCATTACCGTTATGTTATATCTTTTGGACTTGCCAGCTTTCCAAAAGCCTGAAGAGTTTGCATTTATTTTTGAATATACCCGGTAAAAATAAGTGCTAATAAAACCAGTCCAATTATGATTCGATAAATCCCCCAAATTCTAAATCCGTGTTTTTTTAAAAATTCTATAAAGAATTTAATAGCGAGTAACGCAACTATAAAAGCAACTATATTTCCAATCAAAAGTAGTTTTATTTCTCCGCCCGAGAAACCGTTATTTTCATGATAAAACTTGAATAATTTATATCCCGTAGCCGCAACCATTGTTGGTACGGCAAGAAAAAAAGAAAATTCTGCCGCTGCGCTTCTGGTTAATTTTTGTTGCATGCCGCCGATAATAGATGCCGCGCTGCGGCTGACTCCGGGAATCAAAGCGAGACATTGCCAGATGCCGATTGTAAATGAATTTGAATAAGAAACCTGCTTCTCCGATTCTATAGTCGGGTGATTAAAAAACTTGTCTATAAAGACCAAAACTATACCACCAAGAAGCAATGCGAACGCAACAATCGTTGTGCTTTGCATCAACTCATCTATTCTTTTTGAAAATAACAAA
>JBEPVG010000151.1:0-5574 GCA_041691175.1 Chitinophagaceae bacterium | reverse complement strand
AGATGTGTATAAGAGTCAGGTGTAGAACACTTATCAAAAGATTGTGGAATAAAATTATCTTTTGTAAAAGTATTTTCTAACGGGCAAATTGATTATGATGATCTTGAAAATTTATTAAAAGAATGTGAAGAAAAATGCCTGGTTACCTTGATGCATGGCAATAATGAAATTGGCACAGTCACGAATATTGAAAGGGTAGGAGCAATATGTAAAAAATATAATGCAATCTATAACGCTGACACCGTGCAGACTGTAGGGCATTTCCCAATAGATTTGAAAAAACTTCCGGTTCATTTTATTAATGCAGCCGGGCATAAATTCCATGGGCCAAAAGGGGTTGGAATTTTATATATCAATGAAGATATAAAAATTCATCCGTTCGTAAATGGCGGTAGCCAGGAACGGGGAATGCGGGCGGGAACTGAAAATATTTATGGAATTGTGGGCTTTGCAAAAGCGTTGGAATTAGCCGTAGAAAATTTAGAAGCAGAAAGCCGTCATATAAAAGAAGTAAGAGATTATATGAAGGAAAGCCTGGTGAAAAATATTCCTGAAATTCATTTCAATGGCGATCCGGAGGGCAAATCACTCTACACTGTTTTAAGTGTTGCGTTTCCGAAAACAGAAAAATCAGACATGCTCCTTTTCAATCTTGATATTAATAATATCTGCGCCAGTGGCGGAAGCGCGTGTACATCTGGTGCAGAAAAAGGAAGCCACGTTATCAGCGCTATCGCTCCGGATTCCAATCAACAAACTGTTCGTTTTTCATTCAGCAAATACAATACAAAAGAAGAAGTAGATGTGGTGATTGAGAAATTAAAGGAAATTATTTAGGAAAATTCCAGCTGTTTTCTTTTACAGTATTCCCAACAATTTCCACATCTTTTGTCGCACTGTATTTCCATTGCCATCATAGTTATTAATTACAAAAGAAAACGTGTACTGATTTTTGTCCTTTCCTTTTATATAACCGGTATATGAAATGACTCCATTAATAGAACCGCTCTTCATTTTGATACCGCTGATTGTAGGAAGGGCATTATAAAAAGAAGGAAACCAGTTTTGTTTTCTTGCAAATTCCATCACAGTTACCAATGCTTTTGTAGTAACCCGGTTGGAAGGAGAGAGTCCACTTCCATCAAAAATATTTATTGCATAAGGTTCAATTCCTTTATCCTTCCAAAAATTTTGAATTACGTGAACACCGCTATCCGTGTTACCAACTCTTGTAAATTTATAAGCCATCGTTTTTATCAGCGCTTCACCATATAAATTAATGCTGCGGCGAAGAAAATGAAAAATAATGCTGTCCAAAACCGGTGAAGCATAAGTGTAAAAAACTTTTGCCTGCGATAAATTTTTCCCTTTCGGATAATTCATAGCAATATTTTCAATTGGTTCATTTTTCAATGCTGCTTCGAGCGTAAAAGCCAGTTGTAGAGCTGGATGCGGCATAGCACCGGAAATGGTAAAATGATTTTCATCTATTGGCGTTGTGCCTCTTACATAACCGAATCCATCATTCAATGGCACATAAATATAATTGTTATCGCCGGTACCTTTTGCAGCAGAAATAACTTTTGATTTCAAATTTAATCCTTCAACAAAAGATGGTTTTGTCCCGGTAATCTCTACAGGATCGCCTATTTTTTCTCCTGATTTTAAATAAAGGTCATATTGGTTTTCGCGCCAGTTGAGTGCCCTCGCACCTGCGCCATAATAATTTCCAATATCCTGCCACACCCAACCACCAGGCGTTGCTTCATCATCCCATAAACTTTCGTCTGCAAATACATGTCCTTTAATTTCGTGTATTCCTGACTGTGATATCGCATTTTTAAAGGCCAAAATAATATTTTCTTCTTGTGATTGTCCATAGCGCCAGCTTCCCAAAGTAGGATCTCCACTGCCTTTCAGAATAATATTTCCGTTTAAAATGCCGTTTACAATATTCCCCGTGTATCCAATTGTTGTTTTATAAGTATAATCATGTCCCAGTAATTCAAAAGCCGTGGAAGCAGTAATTACTTTCTGACAACTCGCGGGAGCCACGCCAATCTCTGTATTCACCTCTGTCACTGGTTTGCCGGTAGTGGTATTAATTACATAAAGGCTGATGGTTGCATGTTTGAAAGTGGAATCATCTGCCAACTTTTTAAATGCATCATTAAATTGCTGGTTAATATTTTGTGCTATACAGTTTGAAGAGTAAACTATGAATAATAAAAAGAATAAATTTTTCAATGAAAATAATTTTAAAGTTGAAAATTTGATAAGGATCAAAACTAAAAGATTCTTCGGATAAAACTTCCGGATCATTGTTTCTCTTTCTGATTAATTTTGCATTATGAAAAATATAAATGCATCAATAATTACCATCGGCGACGAATTACTAATCGGCCAGGTAATAGATACAAACAGTGCATGGATGGCGCAGCA
Source organism: Chitinophagaceae bacterium (assembly GCA_041691175.1). GTDB lineage: Bacteria > Bacteroidota > Bacteroidia > Chitinophagales > Chitinophagaceae > Ginsengibacter. The sequence goes on along the minus strand of JBEPVG010000151.1, from coordinate 3,132 downwards.
ATTAAATCGAATAGGCATCACCGTTACAAAGAGAATTGCTGTTGGCGACGATGCCGGTCAGATTCGGAATGCATTAGATACTGAAAAAAACATTGCAGATATTGTCTTGATAACCGGCGGCCTTGGGCCTACTTCTGACGACATTACAAAACAACTTCTTTGTAAATATTTTTCAGGGAAAATGATCGTGGATAATGGCGCTTTAAATAACGTAAAATTTCTTTTTGAAAAAGTATATCATAAACCTATAAGCGATGTAATCTATAAACAAGCCGAAGTTCCTGATGTATGCGAAGTGGTGCAAAATAAAAGAGGATCAGCGCCGGGAATGATCTTTCAGAAAGATGGAACGATTTTCATTAGTATGCCAGGTGTTCCTTATGAAATGCAAGGAATTATGGAAGACGTTATTCTTTATTTGGAAAAGCGTTTTACACTTCCAACAATTATTCATAAAACCATTCTTACTGCGGGCATTGGTGAATCTTCTCTTGCAGAAATTATTAAAAATCTGGAAGAGCAATTACCGGAAGAAATTCGTCTTGCTTATTTGCCTTCTTATGGCATGGTAAGATTACGACTATCCATTTCGGGTTTTAATAAAATCAAAACAGAAAAACTTATTAATGAGAAGTTTAATGAATTAAAAAAACTGGTGAAAGATTATATAGTAACAGATGAAGATGAAACGATGCAGCGGGTTTTAGGAAAGCTGTTATTAAAAAATAAAAAAACGATCTCCACAGCTGAAAGCTGTACTGGTGGCGCTATTGCAAGCCTTATCACTTCTATCCCCGGATCATCTGCTTATTTTGAAGGAAGCATTGTAAGTTATTCTTATGATATAAAAGAAACGCTTCTTGATGTAAAAAAAGAATCCTTGGACAAGTATGGCGCAGTGAGCGAAGAAACCGTAGGAGAAATGCTATCGGGCTTGTTAAGAAAGATGAAGACTGATTTTGGAATTGCTGTTTCGGGGATTATGGGTCCTGATGGAGGAACGCCTGAAAAACCTGTAGGTACTGTTTGGATTGCTGTGGGGAATAAAGAAAAGCAAGTTGTTCAAAAATTACAACAACGTTTCGAACGACAAAAGAATATTGAAGTTACTGCATTGATGGCATTGAATATGATGAGAAAATTTGTGTTGGAAATTTTAAAAGACAAATAAGAAATTATTGATAATTTCTTATTTCGTTTGTGCTTCACCGTTATAATGGAAAACACAGAATCGCATTATTTATTTGTTCACTGCAAAAGGATTTCACATTCATCACCCGCTATCCTCATTTCTTTGCTTTCGCCCTTCTCTTTTCGTTGGTAAAAAATTCTGCAAACGTATCAAAATCCTTCCGGTAAGAAAGTTGAATTCCTGTCCTGTTTCTTCTGGTAACACCGGCAATATCACCGAGATCTGCATCGCTTCTGTTGAACCCAATAACGCGCAATCTTCCATCAGGAGAAATTAAATATTCAAAGGAAACGTCTGGAGTAAATAAGAAGTTTGAATTGGAAGTAGTAACTGTCTGACCGAGCCTGTAGTCAACGTTTCCAGCCACCGTTACCAACAATTTATTGTTTAAGAAAGCGGTTTTTACCCCAAAATTTCCGACGTTTTGGAGTTCCTTTTGAGTAGCGCCTTTTTGAAAATTAAAATCAGCCGTATTGATATTTGTAATCAGGTTTACAGAGTTTGTGTTTAATACTTTTTGCAGCCACGAATTGAGCGAAGTTGATAAAGTGGATGACAGTAATTGTCCTACACTTCTTGTTACAAAATTACCCGTATTATTTCCTGTCAGCAATGTCTGATCTGTAGTCATAAATTGATTAAATAACAATAATGAAGCCACCTGATTCATCAACGCAGTTCTGTCTTCCTGGTATCTTGTCTTTAGAAATTCACTTGCAATTGGATCAGATTTTAAGGGATTGTCAAAAGGAAATTGAAATTCAAACTCAGGTTGTGGGTTTTTTAAAGTACCTCTTAATTTAAAAATAATATCTACGTCGCCATTAATATTTCTGTAGCCAGCACTTGTCGGAATGTTATTCAGATTTACATTTTCTGCTCTATAAATAGCGTCAATATTCATGTTGGCTAAATAAGGATCGCCCTGCCATTCAATGTATCCCTGTTGCAGCGTGAAAGGCGTTTTTAAAAATGTCTGAAAATTAAAAGTATATTGTCCCTGCTCAATATCATATCTTCCTCTTATGGTCAGCGGGTCCTTAGTTCCTGCGGTAATATTTAATTTTCCACTGCCCTGCGCCTTGATCACATCGCCCGTCGTTTCATCAAGGATCACATCAATTTTTACCAATGGATTTGCTGTAAGTTCCATGTTTACTTTGATGCTCGTGTTTTCCCGAGGATGAAGATCAGCAGTCATTTCACGTCCAAATTTTATAAATTCCAAATAGTCCATCGACCCAGTTTCCACAGTTTCTCCGGTAGGTAAATAAATGTGGCTGCTATCTGTTGGCTCTCCTGAAATATTCATGTTCATGTCTGTGATAAAACCATTGAGTGTCAAGTCTGCCTGTCCAACTACATAGCCATAAAATTCAGTATTGTCGCGGGCCGTAGTATTTAGTAAAGTAAATTTTGCAGGCCGGTTTCCAATCGGATCTGTTCGCAGATGAAGTTCATTAAAGAAAAAATTATCAAAAAAGGTATGATAAATTTTTCCAGTCAGCGTTGCTGTATGATGAAGCGTATCAATTATTTTCAAAGTGCCAAAATCAATTTCATCAGGATTAAAATTAATAATAGAACTGTCTTTTAAAGTATAACGGCATTGCGTGTAATCCACAGTAAGTGCGGTTTTATCAAGCAGTACACTTCCGGTCAATTTTGGAGCTGAGGCTTTACCTGAAATATTTAGTTTCCCTGTTGCTTTTCCATAAATGTTTGAAAAAATATTACCCAGGTAATTTTCAAGAAGGTGAATTTCTGAATTATTAAAAACAATTGAACCACTCAATTGATTAATAGATGAATCTTTAAATTGGTAATCAAAATTGGCTGAGAAATTATACAAATTATTATTAGAGAGCATGTTCACTTTTAAATTTCCAGGCCCTGAAAGATATTCGCCGTTTGCCACAATTACACCCACAGAATCGCCC
>JBEPVG010000150.1:0-5609 GCA_041691175.1 Chitinophagaceae bacterium | reverse complement strand
ATGCTGGGGTTTTCTTTTCAGGGAAAAGAAAAACCTTCGAAAAATAAACGTCGAACAGATAAAAATATATGAAGTACCCAAATCATTTTACGAAAATTTACACCGTGGTGAAGATTACCTGGATGAAAATAATGAGTTGATAAAAAATGAAATTCTTACCACACCAGCAGAATTACCTAAATCCTATGCATACTGTGCCGACACTGCTTTTTATGAGCCAATTGCTGAAAAAATAAAAGGTGTCGACCTCGTGTATCATGAAAGCACTTACCTGTCTGATCTTGAAAAAAAAGCCGCAGACAGATTTCATTCTACGTCCACACAGGCGGCTACAATTGCGCAAAAAGCGGGTGTGAAAAAACTGTTATTAGGCCATTTTTCTTCAATGTATAACACACTGGAAAAATTTAAAGAAGAAGCGTGTGAAATTTTTGAAAACACGGAAATAGCCGAGGAAGGAACTTGTTACCTGGCGTAAAAAATAGTCAATTGCGTATGCAAATTATTTGTATTGAATAAAAATAAAAATTTCAACAGTTATGCCACCGAGTAAAAAATGGTTCCAGATATTGATTATCAGCTTTGGATGGTTTGCATTAATTGCTCAGTTCTATCTCATTATTTTAAATAGAATTGTTCCAATCGGAGAAACGATTATAAGGTATTTCAGTTATTTTACCATTCTTACAAATTTGCTGGTAGCATTGTGTTTTACGATTTTATTATTTGAAAAAAAATCAAAATCAGCAACTTTTTTTTCGCGTCCGGCTACGCTAACTGCAATCACGGTTTACATCCTAATTGTTGGAATCGTTTACAATCTTATTCTACGTTTTTTATGGCGGCCTCAAGGATTGCAATTGATTGTTGATGAATTATTGCACACAGTCATTCCCATTTTATGCGTTACTTTTTGGTGGATAAATGTCAGCCGGAAAAAATTAAAATGGAAAGATGCGTTCCCATGGCTCATCTTCCCCTTAATGTATATTTTTTACACTTTTATTTATGGGAAAATTTCTGGATTTTACCCTTACCCTTTTATCGATGTAAACAAAATTGGATACCATCAGGTACTGATCAATTCAGGAATGCTGGCCGTTTGCTTCTTAATAGTCTCGTGGATATTTATTGCAATTACAAAAAAGCGGGTACAGTAAAGGAACAAAAAAGGATGATTCCTGTTTTCAATTTTTTATTCCTTCAATCGTCCATTCATAAAAATCCGGAAAATGTTTTCTCCAGGCTGTTTCATTATGTTTTGCATCCGGATCAATCATTTCTCTAACAGGTGATTTGGAGCGCTCACGGATTTCTTTTGCAATTCGTTTCATATCGGGAATCATAGAATCGCCTTCCTTTCCACCAGCATAAAAAAATAATCTCGAATTTATTTTTTTCGCATCAGCCATTGCTGTGCTGTCAATACCCGAAGCGGTCCAAAAGGAAGGCGAAAATAATCCAGCGCCGCCATAAACTTTCGGATATTTTAAAACGGCATACAATGAAATCAGCGCGCCCATTGAGCTTCCGGCGATAAAAGTGTTTTGCTTATCTGTTAAAGTACGGTAATGCTTATCAATAAATGGCTTTAAGGTTTTTACCAGGAAATCAATATATTTATCACCTTCACCTTTGCCAAATCGTTGAAACTTCCATGGATTGTATTCCTGCATTCTTTTAAAATTGCCATTGTCGATTCCTACGACAATCACTTCTTTTTTTCCTTTTTTAAAAATAGAATCCAGGTATTCATCCACGCCCCATTCTCCTGCATAAGAAGTCTTTTCTTCAAAAAGATTTTGTCCGTCGTGCATGTATAAAACAGGATATTTTTTTGTAGATTTTGCATAATCCGGCGGAAGATAAAGCCAAATTCTCCTGGTGCGTTTTAACTGAGGCATGTAAAACGCAGTGTCAATTATTTTTACATTCACTGATGCAGAATTATTTTTTTTGAAATTGGAATCTTTCTTTTTGAAATCATCATTCCATCCCAAAATATTGACATGGATTGTAGTGTCAGATTCTAATTTTAAAGTGCGGTTTTCAATACCATTACCTGAGGAATCTGTTTCTACTTTTTCCCAACTTCCTCTAGTAAATTTATATTCATAATTCCCCACAGGCAAAGAAAGTGTAACTGATAAAACATCACTATGTTCAGGAAGCAATTGCGAACTTTTATCAGCCGGATTCCACGCATTGAAATTGCCGGCGATATAAATAGGGTCCATAGAATGCAGCAACGACGGCTGTTTTACAAGAAATATTACTTTATATTGAGCAGAAGATGAAATAGAAACCAACAACAGTAAAGCAACAAATAAATACTTTTTGTATTTTTTCATAAATGCAATTGCTTATGAAATGGAAGCAAGAAAATCTTTTACTTTTTGATGAAAAGGAGCGCTCAATGCAACCAAAGGAAGACGCAATTCATTTTCAATTAGATTTAACGCTGTCAAAAATGCTTTTACTCCCGCAGGATTATTTTCCACAAATAAAAGATCGTAAGCAGGCAATAATTTATAATGAAGTTCTGCCGCCTTTTCAAAATCATTTTTCAATGCAAGCCGAATCATGTTGCAAAAATCTTTTGGAAAACAATTTGCTACAACGCTTATCACACCTTTCGATCCACAGGCGATCAAAGGAAGTGAAATGTGATCATCACCGCTTACAAATAAAAAATCTTTAGGCATGTTTTTCAAAATGTGCATGCATTGAATCATATTGCCACTGGCTTCTTTGATTCCTTTTATATTTTCGCATTCATTTGCAAGTCGCAAAGTAGTTTCTGCTGTAATATTGCTAGATGTTCTTCCCGGAACATTATATAAAATGATTGGCAATGGTGAAGCAGCAGAAACGGCCTTGTAGTGTTGAAAAATTCCCTCCTGCGAAGGTTTATTATAATTGGGACTTGAACTTAAAATCGCAGTAATATTTGCCGTAGAAAAATTGGAAAAATGTTCAATCACTTCTTTGGTATTATTTCCACCAATTCCTAAAACCAATGGCACGCGGTTATTTATTTTTTGAGAAGTAAATGATACAATTTCAGCCTGTTCATTTTTGGTAAGTGTGGGCGTTTCGCCTGTAGTGCCAAGGGTTACAACATATTCCACACCACCATTGATTACAAAATCAATCATTTTTTCGAGCGCATCAAAATCAACTTCTTTGTTTTTTTTAAAAGGAGTAATCAAAGCAACTCCGGTCCCCATTAATTTATTTTTTAAAGACATTAGAAAAAAGTTTATAGTTCACTATTCAATTTTGATAGTTCAAAGGTCGGGTTGAAGATTTTAAAACCAATAATTAATAATTAAATAATTAATAATCACTCGTCCCAAAAACCCATTTTATTAAATTTTTCAATGCGCTGGCTGATTCTTTCTTCGGGATCTATTTTTTTCAATTCTTCAACGATGGGTTTGATGTAAGCTTTCAAATTTGCAGCGGCTTCGTCATAATTCCAATGCGCGCCGCCAAGCGGTTCACGGATAATTCCATCTACCAAACCAAATTTCAGCATGTCGTCAGAAGTAAGTTTTAACTGCTCGGCTGCCACTTCTTTTTGTGCCCAACTGCGCCATAAAATAGAACTGCAATTTTCAGGAGAAATAACGGTGTACCACGAATTTTCTAACATCAAAACCCTGTCGCCCACTCCTATTCCCAATGCGCCTCCACTTGCGCCTTCGCCGATAATTACACAGATCACCGGAACTTTCAGCCGGAGCATTTCATAAATATTTCTGGCAATCGCTTCGCCCTGACCTCGCTCTTCAGCCTCAAGTCCAGGAAATGCGCCGGGCGTATCAATTAAAGTAATAACTGGTCTATTAAATTTTTCCGCAAGTTTCATCAGGCGCAGTGCCTTCCGATATCCTTCAGGATTGGCCATTCCAAAATTCCGCATCTGGCGCATTTTCGTATTGGTACCCTTTTGCTGCCCGATAACCATGATAGTTTCTCCATCCAATTGCGCAAAACCTCCAATCATCGCTTTATCATCTTTTACATTTCTATCGCCATGCAATTCTAAAAAATTGGTAAACATTTTTAAAATATATTCCAGAGTGTAAGGCCGGTCCGGATGGCGACTTAATTGCACTTTTTGCCAGGGAGTGAGGTGTTCGGTAATTTCTTTTCTTTTAGTAAGAATATTTTGTTCAAGCTCATTAATGATTGCTTGATAATCACCATTTGGATTTTTTGAAGAAAGTCTTTTATTCTCTTCAATTTGATCATAGAGTTCTTTTATAGGTTGTTCAAAATCGAGAAATTGACGTGAGTGTGATGACATCGTATGTAAGAAAGTTTTAAAAATGAATAGGCAAAACCTGTTTACTTTTTTAGGGCGGTAAAGTTAAGGCCTCAAATTCAAATAACAGAGAAAAGGTTGAAAGGACTAAAACTTTTCAGATTTAAATTTACTATAATCGTAGCATTCGTTTGTCTTTACAATTTTGATTTTCCAATACGCTTATTATTAATTAAGGTTTATGAAAAAATGGTTTTAGGATCAAATACCGAACTTATTCCTAAAAGTAATGCCAGGTTAATTGACAATAAAAAACGGTTTACAGTAAATGAACAAATAGCGTGAATTTTTCTTTAGCTTATGTTAGATACTGACCGTTGAAAAAGTTTTTTAAACATTTTTCAATTCAGCCAGAAGTTCCTGCAACACTTTTTTTGCATCGCCAAAAAGCATAGAAGTTTTTGGTTGATAAAATAATTCATTTTCAATTCCCGCATATCCGGGCTTCATGCTTCTTTTATTTACGATAACCGTTTTTGCTAATTCTACTTCAAGAATCGGCATTCCGTAAATCGGAGAAGAAGAATCATTTTTTGCCGCCGGATTTACCACGTCATTGGCACCTAAAATTAATACAACATCTGTAGATTTGAATTCATTGTTGGCATCATCCATTTCCAATAATTTTTCGTAACTCACATCCGCTTCAGCCAGCAGAACGTTCATGTGGCCAGGCATACGGCCGGCAACAGGATGTATCGCATATTTTACTTCGACACCTTTTTCCTCTAATGCTTTTTCCAATTCATGACAGGTATGCTGTGCCTGTGCAACTGCTAATCCGTATCCAGGAACGATCATTACTTTTTTTGCATAAGCCATCAACATCGCCGCATCGCTCGAAGAAATTTCCTTAATATTTCCATGAACATTTTTCGTTCCCGAAGTAGTTTTCGCATTTCCTCCAAATGACCCAATTAATACATTCATCAAACTTCTGTTCATCGCCCGGCACATTAAAATAGTTAATAAAGTTCCTGCAGCTCCCACCAAAATTCCACCAGTAAGCATGGCTTTGTTGTTATATAAAAATCCTCCACAAGCTGCTGCTACACCGGTAAAAGAGTTTAATAATGAAATGACGACCGGCATATCTGCACCGCCTATCGGCAATACAAAAAACACTCCATACAAAAGCGCCAAAGCAACGGTAATAAAGAATGGAATATTCACATTTTGTGTGTTTGAAAAATAGGTGAACACCGCTGTTGCCAAAACTAAAATCAATATAACATTGTTGAAAAGATGTTGGCCTCGGAAAGAATAATCTTTAAAT
>JBEPVG010000149.1:0-5634 GCA_041691175.1 Chitinophagaceae bacterium | reverse complement strand
TGTGGTGGGAGTCAATAACCGCGATCTGAAAACTTTTACAGTTGACATTAACCGTTCTATTGAATTGGGCAAATTGATTTCATCTGATAAAGCAAAAATTTCAGAGAGCGGCATTGATGATGTAGCAACTATTCATCATTTAAAACAACACGGTTTTAATGGTTTTTTAATGGGAGAAAAATTTATGAAAGAAGAAAATCCGGGAAAAGCCTTTGCTTACTTTGTGAAACAATTAAAGAGTTTGGATAACAGTAATTTTGTCAATACTAATTAAAGCACGAATAAAACAAATTTAAATTTAACTATAGACGGCAATTCAGGTACTGATTTCCTGTGCTTATAAAAACATACGATGAAAATAAAAGTTTGTGGCAATACAGATCTTAAGCAATTAGAAGAATTAGATAAATTAGAAATTGATTACGCCGGTTTAATTTTTTATGAGCAATCACCAAGGTATGTTTTGAAAAATATTTCCGGTAAAGAGGTACGCAATTTGAATTTATCAATTCCAAAAGTTGGCGTTTTTGTCAACGAAAGTGAAGAAGAAATCAGTAAACAAATTGAGGAATTCGGATTGGATTTGGTTCAGCTTCAGGGGGATGAGACGGCTTCTTTTTGTAACCGCATCAGTGACCATATAAAAGTAATCAAAGCTTTTCGTATATCGGCTTTGGAAACAAATATAGATTGGCTTGTAAAAGAATATGAGGAGGCTTGTGATTATTATTTATTTGATAAAGGATCAGCGGGCTTGTATGGCGGTACAGGAGAAAAATTTAATTGGGAATTACTGCAAAAAGCCAATCTGAAAAAACCGTTTTTTTTATCGGGTGGAATTAGCAGTAATGATGCTGATGCTTTGAAAAAATTTGAGCATCCGTTTTTTTACGGGGTCGATGTGAACAGTAGATTTGAAATTGAACCGGGAATAAAAGATATGAAATTGATAAAACAGTTTGTAAACCATTTGCGAAAATAAAATATTTTAAAATGTGGGAAGTAGATGAAAATGGCTACTATGGCCAGTTTGGCGGCGCTTATGTCCCCGAGATGCTACATAATAATGTGGAGAGTTTGAAAGAAAACTATTTAAGAATTATTAATGAAGACGGTTTTCAAAAAGAATTGAATTCTCTTTTAAAAGATTATGCAGGAAGGCCAACACCATTATATCCGGCGCAAAGATTATCGGACAAATATGGTGTTCAAATTTTCTTAAAGCGCGAAGACCTTTGCCATACCGGCGCACATAAAATCAACAACACTATTGGCCAAATCTTACTGGCAGAAAAACTTGGAAAGAAAAGAATTATTGCAGAAACCGGTGCAGGCCAGCATGGAGTTGCAACGGCAACTGTTTGTGCGTTAAAAGGTTTGGAATGTATTGTTTATATGGGCGAAAAGGATATTGAACGTCAGGCACCAAACGTGGCAAGAATGAAAATGCTTGGTGCAAAAGTAATTCCTGCACTAAGTGGAAGTAAAACGCTGAAAGACGCTACCAATGAGGCCATCAGGGATTGGATCAATCATCCGAATGACACTTATTATTTAATAGGAAGTGTAGTTGGTCCGCATCCATATCCGGATATGGTAGCCCGTTTTCAAAGTGTGATCAGTAAAGAAATTAGAATTCAGTTGAAAGAAAAAACCGGGAATGAATTACCGGCTTATGTAATTGCCTGTGTAGGTGGAGGAAGTAATGCGGCGGGGGCTTTTTACCATTTTCTGGATGAAGATCCTGTAAAATTAATTGTGGTGGAAGCCGCTGGTTTGGGATTAAATAGCGGAATGAGTGCGGCAACCACACAATTAGGCTCAGTTGGAATTTTACATGGAAGTAAAAGTTATGTAATGCAAACAGAAGATGGCCAGGTTATAGAGCCACACAGCATTTCAGCGGGCCTGGATTATCCCGGGATCGGCCCGATGCATGCAAATTTATTTTTTCAGAAAAGAGCACAATTTATGAGCGCGACAGATGATGAAGCGCTTGCTGCAGCATTTGAATTGGCAAAAATGGAAGGAATTATTCCTGCCCTGGAATCTGCACACGCACTGGCGGTTTTAAATAAAATAAAATTTAAAAAAAACGAAGTCGTAGTGGTAAATCTAAGTGGCCGCGGAGATAAAGATATGGATACGTATATGGCGAGATTAAATAGTTAATGTGTTGATTTGGTAATCTTCCAACTTGCTAATGACTTACTCCCAGGATATTTATTTGCGGAAAAGAATTTAGGTTATTTGTTCGTTTACTATAAATTTCTTTAATGTTCATAAGCACTTCTTTAGTCTTTTGAGAGAAATAAAAAATAAATTAAAATGAATTCTATTCAAAAACTATTTTTAAAAAAGGATAATAATATTTTAAGCATTTATTTTACTGCTGGTTTTCCAAAATTAAATGATACTCAAAAAATTCTAAAATCATTGCAAAGGAACGGTGCTGATATGATAGAAATCGGAATGCCCTACAGCGATCCATTGGCCGATGGCCCGGTGATACAAAATAGCAGCATGAAAGCTTTGCAAAATGGAATGACAATTAAAATTCTTTTTGATCAACTGAAAAAATTTAAAGAACAAGCCGAAGTTCCCCTGATTTTAATGGGTTATTTAAACCCGGTTTTGCAGTATGGTTTTGAAAAATTTTGCCTTGATGCAAATCAAGCCGGAATCAGTGGAATCATTCTTCCGGATCTTCCAATAGAAGAATACGAAATTGAATTTAAAAAGACTTTTGAAAAAAATAATTTGAATTTTATTTTCTTGATTACTCCCGAAACTTCAGAAAAAAGAATCAGGAAAATTGATTCCATCAGCAAAGGATTTATTTACGCAGTTTCATCTTCATCCATCACTGGAAAAAATACCGATATCAAAGCCCAGGAAGATTATTTTCAAAGAATAAAAAAGATGGGTTTAAAAAATAAAGTACTTATTGGATTTGGAATCAGAGATCACCAAACCTTTACGGAGGCATGTAAATACGCCAACGGTGCAATTATAGGATCAGCTTATATTAAAACGGTTGAAAATGCAGCAGATATTGATATAGAAACGAAGATATTTCTTAACGGAATTTTACAAGGTTAGTGATTTAGTCAAAATTCTTTTAACAATAAAAAAATTAAATTTGCTCCTCAGACAATAATGAAAAAATGAAAAAAATATTTTTCCTTCTTATAACGATTCCTTTTTTCGCATTCGCTCAAAGTTCATCAGAAAAAAATATTTCTTCTTCCAAAGATTTTGAAATATCAGGGAATGTTTCGGGATATGAAGACGGAACTTCTGTTTCATTCCTAAATCAACAAACAAACACTCCCGAAAAACAAGCTACCATTGAAAAAGGTAAATTTCTGATAAAAGGTAATCTGAAAGAACCCTCTTTTATTGTATTAATATTTGGTGATCAGCCTCCTGCAATTCCTTTATTTATTGACAATAGCAAAATAAAAATTGAAGGTGATAAAAACAATTTAGAGAACCTTGCGATTACAGGATCAAAATCGCAGGATGAATTTGCAGCGTATTCCAAAGAAATAAAACCATATGAAAAAATCTTTACAGGAGAAGCAGAAAAAGATGCAGCTTCAATTGCTGCAATAGAAAAGGCAAGTGAAAATTTTATAAAAAAATATCCTGGTTCTTTTGTAGATCCGATTGCAATTATTAGAATTTTACAATCGTCTGAAAACGTTGTCCTTGCTGACAAATTATACAAAATGATGTCAAAGGAGGTAAAGGAATCCGAATTATCGAAGTATGTAAATCAACAGTTGGCTTTGGCAAAAATAAATCCGATTGGCTCACAGATTGCAGACTTTTCACAAGCTGACACATCCGGGCGTCCGGTTAAAATTTCTTCTTTCCGTGGCAAATATGTGTTGATAGATTTTTGGGCTAGCTGGTGTCGTCCATGCCGCCAGGAAAACCCAAACGTAGTTACTGCTTTCAATAAATATCATCAAAAAAACTTCACCGTTGTCGGCGTTTCACTCGACCAGGCAAAGCCTGCATGGATTAATGCAATTCACATGGATGGATTAACATGGACTCATGTAAGTGATTTAAAAGGTTGGGGAAACGAGGTTGCTTCCCTTTTTAAAGTTACCAGCATTCCTCAAAATCTTTTGATTGATCCGAAAGGAAAAATTATCGCTAAAAACCTTCGTGGCGAAGCATTGGAAAAGAAATTGGAAGAGTTATTAAATTAGCGAATGTACTTTCGACATATACAGTAAACGAACTTTTAAAACCAATTTACAATTAGCAAACTTGCTAATCGTATCAGCTTAATAACTGTCTTTTATATAACTGCACTGTATTTTCCAGACCAAGATATAGTGCATCGCAAATCAATGCGTGGCCGATAGAAACTTCTAAAAGCCCGGGAGTATTTTGAGAAAAATATTTTAAATTTTGTAAGTCCAGATCGTGTCCTGCGTTGATTCCTAAGCCAAGTTCCACTGCTTTTATCGATGCGGTAATGTATGTTGCAATTGCCCGTTCGTGATTTCCCTTTTGAAATTCTTTTGCATAATTTTCTGTGTATAATTCTATTCTGTCCGTGCCGGTATCTTTTGCAGCTACAATCATTTCTTCTATTGGATCTACAAAAAGAGAAACACGAATACCCGCTTTCTGAAAAACATTTACTATCTCAATTAAATACTCTTTATATTTTACCGTATCCCAACCATGATCAGAAGTTAATTGGCCTAAAGCGTCCGGAACTAAAGTAACCTGGTCGGGTTTGTTGGCAAGAACGAGATCAACAAATTTTTGCTCATTGCAATTTCCTTCTATATTAAATTCGATTTCCCCGACGAAAGAAAGCATTTTTTTTAATTCATAAACATCGGCGTAACGAATATGCCTTTCGTCGGGCCGCGGATGTACCGTAATTCCTTCAGCGCCAAATGTGATGATGTCTTTTGCTGTTTTAATGAGATCAGGATTATTGCCTCCGCGGGAGTTTCGCAAAGTTGCGATTTTATTGATGTTTACTGAAAGTTTAGTCATAACCTTTGCAATTTACTATTTTGTAAGAAAATTTTTCTGCAGCAGTTATTGTCTCTGTTTCAAAACGGTTCGAAAAGCATTTTATCCGTCATATTTAATCGCGTTGTTTTAATTTAGCAATTGATTTGTACATTGTGTTGAAAGGTTTTTGAATAAAAGATTGAAATTATTATGAGTAAAAAAACAGGGAAGAAAAAACCTATTGCTTCAGTAAAAGGGAAATTAGAAATTACACGTTCCGGAATGGGATATGTAATTGTGGAAGGTAGAGAAAAAGATTTATTGGTTCGCGCGCAGGATTTCAATAAAGCAATGGATGGCGATATTGTTCGTGTAAAAATTAAAGATACCAATGGAAAGCGCGTGGAAGGAGTGATTGAAGATGTTTTAGAAAGAAAACAAACAGAATTTATTGGCAACATCCAGGTGAGTGAAAACTTTGCTTTTTTTACAGCAGACAGTCAAAAACCTTTGCCTGATTTTTATATCAGTTTGAAAAATCTGAATGGAGCAAAAGACAAAGAAAGAGTGGTAGTAAAATTTTTGAATTGGGAAAGTGGTGCTAAAAAACCTGAGGGAGAAGTGGTGTCTGTGCTGGAG
>JBEPVG010000148.1:0-5641 GCA_041691175.1 Chitinophagaceae bacterium | reverse complement strand
GTATAAGAGACAGAACCAAACCATTATGAAAATACTGAGGTGAAAAAATCTGGATTTCAAAAAGATAAATTGTTTACCGGTGGAAGTGCAAATGTTGGTTTTTCAAACGGCAGCACGATGCTGGGAATCACACCACAACTGGGTTATAGCCTTACAAACTGGCTTGATGCAGGTATTACTTTTAACCTAAATTATATTTCTCAAAGAGATTATTACTCTGAAGATAAAATTCGCCAGACAACTTACGGTCCGGGTGCTTTTGTAAGAATCTTTCCGGTTAATTTTCTGTTTGCTACTGGGCAGTATGAATTTAATATGATTCACCAAAAATACATTTATGGAAACAATAGTTCTCCGACATTAAAAAGCCGGGTAAATGCAAACAGCTTTTTAGTGGGTGGTGGTTACGCAGGCGGAAGAGAAAAAGGCGGCAATAGTTACTATTATATTTCAGTTATGTGGGATCTTTATGGTGACATAAATTCGCCTTATGTAGATCAATATCGCAGAGCTACGCCTGTAATCCGCGCTGGTTATAATATTGGCTTATTCCAGAACAGAAATAAGAAAGGAAACGATAGTTATTATAGCAGGTGATGAATCAATTTTGAAAATAAGAATCTTCAATAAAAGTTTGTTTACTATAATAATTTTAAAAATGTTTTTCTAAAAGAACATTACGTGATCCCAGCCTGGGAATAAATATTGAACTATTAAACATTATCTGATCAAAGTAACACTTCCTTTTTTAAAGATCACTTTCCCCAGATAATCTACTGCTTCAGCCATCCATACAAATACGCCCGCATCTTGTGGCTGCCCTTTGAGCGTGCCGTCCCAGCCTTGTTTCTGCACATTTGTTGAATAAATTAATTGCCCGAATCTGTTATAAATTTTAAAAAAATTAAGTTTTTTTATACCAATGGGAATCGGCCCAAACACATCATTCTTTCCATCGTCATTTGGTGTAAATGCATCAGGAACATATAAATCAGGTTTTACTTTATATACTGTGACATTTATGGTATCAATGGAAAAACAACCAACTACTGTGGAAACTTTTAAAGTATATTTCTGGCTTTCAGACAAGAGCGCAATTGGATTTGAAATGTCCGGATTATTTAATCCGTTCGGTGGCGACCAGGAATAAAATTCTGCTCCTGTACCGTTTAATTGTAAAGTTTGGTTTACTACAATCGAAGTATCTGCCGGGCCTGCGTCTGCTATTGGATTTTCAACGATTATTACAACAGAATCAAACCTGGGCTTTGGACATCCTAATACATCATTTACCTGCACAATATATCTGATTGATTCCTGTGGCGTTGACACCGGATTAGAGATTTTAGGATTGTTTAAAAAAATCGGCGGCGACCAGTTGTAAATACTTCCGCCACTCGCATGTAGCTGAAGACTTTTAGAAAAGCAAATAGTTGTATCATCTATCGTTTTTGCATTGGGATAAGGAATAACTTTTACCCTGATATTTTCCCCAGTGCTGCATTTGCCGATACTTGCGATCAAATGATAGCTCGTATTTTCCATCGGAATTACCTGGGCGTATTTCGCTGTATCATTTATAATTGTATTTGCTGGCGTCCATAAATAATGCAATCCATCGCTGATGGTATTTATCATCGCGGTATCTGTAAGACAGATAGTTGTGTCGGGTTTCAAATTCAATGAAACTTTACTTACTACATTTACAAAAACAGAGTCTGTTGCAATACAGCCGCGACTTTCATTCAAAGTAGCATAATAAGTAGTTGGTTTTTTAGGGCTTACCAACGGCATAAAACTATGTACATCGTTTATGTTATAATCAGGCGTCCACGACACACTTCCTTTTCCGATTGATGTCAATCTTAAAGTATCAATATTACACATCAGTGTATCATTGTTTACAAAAAAATCAGGTTGCATTTTTATCAAAACAGTGTCCGTTATGGTTTTTATACAGCCCTTGCTGCTTATTGCCGATAATTGAACCGGATATTTTCCCGCTTTTGTATAAATATAAGAAGGGTTTTTACTTTGCGAAACATCTGTATTAACTGATGGATCTCCAAAATCCCACGACCAGTTATCTACAATCCCATAACTATTTGTTGTTGTTTTATCTGTAAAAAAAATAGTCGAATTTATGCACTTTCCATCCACACTAAAAGCCGGATTAAAACCGGGATAAATTTTTACAGTTTGCGTTGCCGAATCGGAACATTGTTGCCCACGGTTAACGATCAATTTATAAATATAAACGCCCGTATCTGTATAAACGTGCGTAGGATTTTTTAAAGTGGAAGTATTTTGATTCCCCGATTTGATATCACCAAAATCCCAATAATAATTTTGGTTCAATACTGAAGGATTGTCATTTTGAAAAGAGACATTAAAGCTGTCGCACATCACGGGTTTTAGATTTAATTGAGCGCCCGCATAGTCGCAATCAGTAACATTTAAAATAAAATCTTTGTAGTGTTCATTAATCAGAATACCATTTCTGTAAGATCGGACTTTTACGCCTAAAATATATCTTCCAACCTTCGGAGCAACACCACTGATTATGCCTGTTTGAGGATTAATAATTGCCAGCGGCCCTAATGGAACATTAGAAGAAAAATTATTGCTATAAGGCACAAGTTCATAGGGTGGGGCAGCTGGATTCCCGTTTTGTTCATCTAAGAATTTGCCGCCACCATAAGCTGGGCCAAATGAATAAACCAATACGTCGCCATCTACATCTTTTGCACTATAATTTAATTGAAAAGATTTTTCTGCACAGATCACATCAATACTGGTTGAAAATTCAGGAGAGTTGTCTGCATAAATAGCCGCTGGAATACTACACGTAAAAGTTGATCCTGTTCGGCTACCGAAAAAATTATTCACGTTTTGTAAATTATCAACCCTGCAGCAGGTTTGATAAGAAGCTGTATAACCTTTTGCATTATCAGGCAATTCCACAGTCAACGAAAAAATACCGACATGATAATTCAGTTGAGGAGCATTACTGATGCAAGGTGGAAACGCATTTACAGGTACCTGCATTTCACTATTTCGGTTAACGATATAAAATTGATCAGGGCCTGGGTATTGTTGACCATTTTCATTATTGAAGATACCAATATATACCTGAGTTGGCATTTTTGCGGTATTCGGTGGCACATTTTGATCACGAAAAATTTTAAGTGTAATTGTATACTTGCTGGTATTCGCTTTCGAACCTTTTCCCAAATAAGTATAATACATTTCACCACCGACAATATGATGCGCCTGGCAATTGAATACCATTAACAAAACGAATATTATCAGGAATGTTTTTTTCATAACGAAATCAAATTGCAAATTACTTTTAATCGGGTGAAATTGTTTAGCCATTAGTCATAAAATAATAAGAAAAGCAAGTACAAATGGAAGTTTGGCATTAATTAATTGGAATTGACTATTTTCTAATCGTAGAAAAGCAGGAAAAGGTTTTCAAATCCTGAAATTGTTGGAAGGGTTTGAAATCAGGAATTGTAGTTAATTGTTGGTTTACTAAAAGGAAGCACTTCAGTTCATTGATTCTTTTTTAAAATATAGCATTAAAAAAAATAGTATAAATTTAAAAGTGAATAAAAAATTCCAATCTACATTTCAACTTCTTCGTTTTCATTTTTCTCTTTTTTTAATGCCGGTTTATTGGTTTGCATTAAGCCAGGTAAAAATGGTAAATTGGTCTGATGCCATTTTGGTATTTATCATTTTACATCTGCTTGTTTACCCTGCCAGCAATGGATACAACAGTTTTATGGATCGTGATACTTCAGCTGTTGGCGGATTAAAAAATCCGATGCAACCAACAAGGCAACTATTTTTTGTAACGGTTGTGATGGATATAATTGCAGTTGGAATCAGCTTTGTCATTTCAAGCGTTTTCGCCATAGGAATTTTTTTCTACATTCTTGCTTCACGCGCTTATAGTTATCGGAAAATTCGTTTGAAAAAGTATCCGGTAATAGGTTATTTGACTGTAATTATTTTCCAGGGCGCGGTTACATTTTTTTTGGTTTATCATGGAAGCAGCGGCAACCATACTTTGCAGATTCCCGTTTTGGCAATGGTTGCATCGGCATTGCTTATTGGCGGGTTTTATCCACTTACGCAAATTTATCAGCATGAAGAAGACAAAAAAGATGACGTAGTTTCTATCAGTATTTTATTGGGATATAAAGGGACTTTTATTTTTACTGGCATTGTATATGCTTTTGCTTTTATCGCGTTGGCCCGGTATTTTTATTTGCAATCGGAATTTATAGATTTTATTATTCTACAAATTTTTATGCTTCCGGTAATTATTTATTTTTTTATTTGGTTTAAAAAAGTATTAAAGAATAATTCAGAAGCAAATTTTAAAAATACCATGCGAATGAATTTGCTTGCTTCTGCATGTTCTAATCTTGGATTTATCACGCTTTTAATTTTAAAAATATTTGAGTAAAATTGTTTCAATATCAACGGCCTTACCTTCTTTCAAACATTCCCAAAATGAGATTTTGAAATTCATGCAGAATATTTATGCAATGAACGATGTAGGAAAAAGAAAACTCAAATTTCTTTATCATCAATCAGCTATTGAAACGCGGTATTCGGTTTTGCCTGATTACAGTTTGGATGCAAATGGATGGCAATTTTATCCCGCGTCAGAAAACCTGGAACCTTTTCCTGATCTTGAACAGAGAATGGATTGGTATAATAAAACCGCTCCTGCTCTTTCTGTAACAGCGATTGAAAAATGTATTGATCAGAAAATAAATAAAGATGAGATTACGCATTTGATTACCGTGAGTTGTACAGGAATGAGCGCGCCCGGTCTGGATTTGCAGATCATGGAAATAATGAATTTACCAAAAAATATTTTCCGTACTTCCATAAATTTTATGGGCTGTTACGCAGCAATTCATGGAATGAAACTCGCCGATGCTTTTTGTAAAAATGATGCGAATGCAAAAGTTCTTGTGGTGTGTACAGAGCTTTGTACGCTTCATTTTCAAAAAGAAACTACCGCAGATAATATTGCTTCAGGATTATTATTTGGTGATGGTTCTGCTGCGATTTTAGTGACAAATGACGATAATAATTTGCATGGAATAAAGATCAAAAATTTTTACAGCCAAGTTGCCTTTAATGGGAAAGACGATATGAGCTGGCAGCTTTCTTCATCAGGATTTTTGATGAAACTTTCGGGATATGTGCCGGAATTAATTGCACAGGATTTTAATCATCTTTTGAATAATGCGTTGCAACATGCAGATTTAGATGAAGAAGATATTTCTCATTGGTGCATTCATCCCGGCGGCAAAAGAATTTTATCTTCTATTGAAAAATGTACTTCTATTTCTAATATTGATTTGCAATATTCTTACGAGGTTTTGAAAGATTATGGAAATATGTCTTCGCCTACAATTTTATTTGTGTTGAAAGAAATTATGAATTCATTAGAAAATAAAAGCGATAAGAAAGCAAATATTTTTGGCGCTGCCTTTGGCCCGGGCCTTACCATGGAAACTTTCATTTTATCTGATGATTGATTATAAATACCGTTCATTAAAAAAAGAAATTCTTGATCAAAATAATATTCCTTTTGGAGATATTGTTTTGA
>JBEPVG010000147.1:0-5654 GCA_041691175.1 Chitinophagaceae bacterium | reverse complement strand
GTCTTGAAGAGCAACAGATCCGGAAAGATCCCGCAGCGCGAATTACTGATATTTTGAAAAAAGTATTTGCAAATCAAAATACCAAAGCAGGGCTATAACTTATTTGTTTTTCAAAAGTGAAATTCCGTATCAATTTGATAATAAGCAAACTAATTTGCCATATTCTTATTTTTTACCCTAATCATTAATGAGCAATAATTGAGGTAAAAGGATTTCAGTAAACAAACAAATTTGGCGGATTTCAATTTTTTTTATTTTTTAAAGAATAAATAATTTGGTGACTTTTTTTAAACAGAGAAAAAAAAATTTGGTGATTTAATTTTGTAACCTACTTTTGCTCCCGTAATGACAATCACAAAAGCAAATACCGGCTTCTTTTATTTTAGCTACTATTTTAGAAATAGTCCGGGATGCCTTTGTTAAAACTGAAACAATCAGAATAACGATAAAAGAATCCCGGCAAAAAAAGCCGGGATTTTTGTTTTTATATGAAAAAGAAAATAGCCATACAAGGTTTTGAAGGTAGCTTTCACCAGGCGGCTGCGCGCAGATTTTTTGGAAATGATGTGGAAGTTATTTGTTGTTCAACCTTTCGGGAGGTAATAAAAATATCCGATGATAAAAGCGTGAGTGACGGAGGTTTGATGGCAATTGAGAATTCTATCGCCGGAAGTATTTTACCCAATTATAATTTGCTCCAAAAAAGCAATTTAAAAATTGTAGGTGAAATTTATTTACAAATTGATCAGAATCTTTTAGTGAATCCCGGTGTTTCTTTGGATGACATCCGCGAAGTTCATTCTCATCCTATGGCATTGTTGCAATGCACCGATTTTCTTGAAAAATACAATTGGAAATTAATAGAAACAGAAGACACGGCTCTAAGTGCCAGGCATATTCATGAAGAAAATAGCAAACACATTGCGGCAATTGCGGGAGAATTTGCTGCTGAACTTTTTCATCTGAATATGATTGCGCCTAACATACATACACAAAAGAATAATTATACAAGGTTTTGGGTTTTGGAAAATACAGAAACTGCTGTGGAAATACCAGATGCGAACAAAGCTTCATTGGTTTTTCAAACAGATCATTCAAAAGGAAGTTTGGCAAAAGTGCTTACAAAAATTTCCGAAGGAGACGTGAACCTGAGCAAACTACAATCCATGCCCATTCCGGGAAGCGATTGGAAATATTCTTTTCACGCTGATTGTGAATTTACCAGTCTCAATCAATTGCATGCTATGTTGAAAAATATAAAACCATTTACTGCTGATATAAAAGTTTATGGAGTTTATAAAAATGGAAAAAATTCAAACACTTAATAAAGAATTTTTAAAAATGGGACATACCAATAAAAAAATAGGTCAGGTTGCGGAGCGTCTCTCAGGAGTTGAGGAATATTATTTTTCTACAAAGCTTCGCCAGATTGATCAAATGAATAAAGCCGGAAAACAGGTTATCAATCTCGGCATTGGCAGTCCTGATCTTCCGCCACATCCTGATGTAATTAAAACATTAGAGATTGAGGCTGAAAAGCCCAATCAGCATGGTTATCAGAATTATAAGGGAAATCCTGTACTTAGAAATGCAATCTCAAAATGGTATAAAAGATGGTACGATGTAGAATTAAATCCGGATACAGAAATTTTACCGTTGATGGGAAGTAAAGAAGGAATAATGCATGTATGCATGACCTACGTTAATCAGGGTGATATCGTTTTAATTCCAAATCCCGGATATCCTACTTATAAAAGTGCAGCAAAAATTGCAGGGGCTGTCAGTCATGCATACACGTTAAAAAAAGAAAACCACTGGCTTCCTGACTTTGAAGAATTGGAAAAGCTTGATTTATCAAAAGTCAAATTGATGTTTGTTAATTATCCCGAAATGCCGACGGGACAACTTCCTACGAGAGAAATGTTTATTCGCTTAATTTCTTTTGCAAAAAAATACCAGATTCTTATCTGCCATGATAATCCTTATAGTTTCATTTTAAATGATAAACCTATGAGTTTATTAAGTATAGAAGGGGCGAAAGAGGTGGTAATAGAATTAAATTCATTTAGTAAAAGTCACAATATGGCTGGTTGGAGAATCGGAATGCTTTGCGGAGCAAAAGAACGAATTGAAGAGGTACTTCGCTTTAAAAGTAATATGGATAGTGGAATGTTTCTTCCGCTACAACTCGCTGCTGCAAAGGCTTTGGAACTTGATCAAAGTTGGTTTGATTCTATAAATGCTGTTTATAAAAAGCGTAGAGAAAAAGTTTTTCACTTATTGAATTTATTGAAATGTTCTTTTGATAAAAACCAGGCAGGATTATTTGTTTGGGCAGAAATTCCCTCAAAATATGAAGATGGTTATAAATTGAGTGATGAAGTTTTGAAAAACTCAAATGTTTTTATTACACCCGGCGGAATTTTTGGAAGTGCCGGTGATAAATATATTCGGGTGAGTTTATGTGCGACCGAAGAAAAATTGGAAGAAGCGATTAAAAGAATTAGGAATTTCATAAAAAGTTAATCATGTTTGAAAACGTTACAATCGTTGGGGTTGGTTTAATAAGCGGTTCGTTTGCACTGGCTTTAAAAGATAAAGAATTTGCAAAAAATGTTATCGGTGTCAGCAGGACACAAAGAAGTGTGGACAAAGCCAAAGAACTTGGGATCATAGATGAAAGTTTGCCTTTGGAAGAAGCAATAAAAAAAAGCGATTTTATTTATGTAGCGATTCCTGTGGATGTAACCATTCCTGTGATGAAACAAATCATGGATCTGATGAATGAAAAACAAATTGTTGTGGATGCGGGATCAACAAAAAAGGTCTTATGTAAATCGTTATCTGATCATCCGATGCGCAAACGTTTTGTTGCGACTCACCCAATGTGGGGAACAGAATATAGTGGCCCGGAATCGGCGATCAGAGAGGCTTTCATCGGACGTTCCTGTGTGATATGTGAGAAGGAAAAGAGTGATTCTGATGCAGTGAATGTTGTTGAAAATATTTACAAAGCTTTGGGAATGAATATCACCTATATGGATCCTGAAAATCATGATATACATGCTGCGTACGTAAGTCACATTTCTCACATTACCTCTTTTGCGCTAGCCAATACTGTGTTGGAAAAAGAAAAAGAAGAAGATGCCATTTTCGAATTAGCAGGTGGCGGTTTTGAAAGTACCGTTCGGCTTGCAAAGAGCAACCCCTCTATGTGGGCACCAATTTTTATGCAAAATCGTGAGAATGTTTTGGATGTTTTGAATGAACACATTTCGCAATTAAGAAAATTCAAAGCCAGTTTGGAAAAAGAGAATCTTCCTTACCTGATTGAATTAATGGAGAATGCGAATAAGATAAAAAGGATTTTAAAATAGTGAGTGGTGAATTATTAATTAAGAATTGTAGGAACAGTTTCAGTAAACAAACAAATAATGCGAATTCTTGTTTCACTGGAACAAAAGAATAAAAACTTTAATTAAAAACAATTTAAAACCAATATCTGATTGATATCAAAAAATCAAAAAGCAATGAACGAAACAATTGAAAAAATATGGAACAAACGTCCGCTGATCATCAGCGGCCCATGCAGCGCTGAGACAGAAGAACAAGTTGTAGAGACCGCTGTCAGACTTGTTAAAACAGGAAAAGTAGATGCGCTTCGCGCAGGAATCTGGAAACCAAGAACCAAACCAGGAATGTTTGAAGGAATTGGCGTAAAGGGTTTACCATGGCTCGCTCAGGCAAAGAAAATTTCCGGCCTTCCGATTGCTGTAGAAGTGGCTACAGCAAAGCATGTAGAGATGGCTCTACAATTTGATGTGGATATTCTCTGGATTGGAGCTAGAACGACGGTAAATCCATTTAGTGTGCAGGAAGTTTGTGATGCGTTGCGTGGATCTGACGTGCCTGTGCTAATAAAAAATCCCATCAATCCTGATCTGGAATTATGGTGTGGCGGCATTGAGCGTTTACAAAAAGTGGGCGTTAAAGATATTGGGATGATTCATCGTGGATTTTCAAATTATGGCAACACGGAATTTAGGAATGCGCCGATGTGGCATTTGCCGATTGAAATGAAAAGAAGATTTCCTGAGATGCTACTCGTTTGCGATCCATCACATATATGCGGCAACAGGACTGCATTGCATGAAGTTGCACAAAAAAGCATTGATCTGGATTTTGGTGGCCTGATGATCGAAACGCACATTGATCCCGATAAAGCCTGGAGCGATGCGAAACAACAAATTACACCTGAACGTTTATCAGAATTATTGGATGGCCTGATCTGGCGTAGCGAAAATACTGATCAAAAAGAATTTGTAAATGCGCTTTCAAAACTCCGTGAACAAATCAATCAAATAGATGATGAATTGATGGATCTTTTGGGACAACGTATGAAAGTTTCAAATCAAATTGGGGAATATAAAAGAGAAAATAGGATTACCATTTTGCAAACGAATCGTTGGAATGAAATTCTTGCAAAGGCTTTTGTAAAAGGTGATAGATTAGATTTGAGCAAAGATTTTATCACTAAATATTTTGATGCTGTTCACATGGAAAGTATCAATCACCAAAATAGAGTAATGAATGAAGAATAATAAAATGATTCAAAAAAAATACTCTTTTTCATCAGAAACAATAGACGTTTATTTCAATGGAGACTTCACATTAATTGAAGATCTGGTTGATAAAGGAAATGCCATTCTAATTACTGATGAAAATATTTTTGCGAAGCAATCTGAGAAATTTAATGGTTGGAAAATGATTGTTTTAAAAGTAGGAGAACAATTTAAAAACCAACACGCTGTTGATGAAATTATAAACCAATTACTTGATTTAAACGCCGACCGCCAAACTTTTATCGTTGGCGTAGGCGGTGGCGTAGTTACTGATATCGCTGGTTTTGCTGCTTCTGTTTATATGCGGGGAATAAAATTTGCGTTTGTTCCGACGAGCATTCTTGCGATGGTTGATGCAAGCGTTGGCGGCAAAAATGGCGTGGATGTTGGTGTTTATAAAAACCTTGTCGGCACAATCAATCACCCGGAATTTTTACTGTATGATTATTCATTTTTGGAAACCTTGCCACATGAAGAATGGATAAATGGTTTTGCAGAAATTATCAAACATGCATGCATCAGGGATGAAAGCATGTTTTATTATTTAGAAGAAAAATCATTGGCGGATTTTCAATCTTTAAAAGAAAATATTGGAAAATTAATTCGGCAGAATGTTGATATAAAATGCAATGTAGTTGCAAGTGATGAACGGGAAACGGGAGAAAGAAAATTATTAAATTTTGGACACACGATCGGGCATGCAATTGAAAATACAGCAAAGCTTCCGCATGGAAGCGCAGTAAGTATTGGGATGGTAGCGGCTTGTGTGATTTCAGAAAAAATAAATGACTTCTCTAAAGAGGGGAGTGAAAGAGTAAAGCATCTTCTTTCAAAATATCAATTGCCTGTTGCTTTCAATTTTGATAAAGAAAAAACATGGGAGATTCTTTTGCATGATAAAAAGAAAACCGGCAGTGATATGAACTTTGTAGTTTTAGACAAGATTGGTAAAGCCTCAATTAAAAAAATGTCATTAATCGATTTGCAAAAAATATTTTATTCTCTTAGTTAATTCACCATTTCATTCAAATG
>JBEPVG010000146.1:0-5707 GCA_041691175.1 Chitinophagaceae bacterium | reverse complement strand
GAGACAGCCTGTATGCCGGGCAATTGTTTTAGAAGATCTTCCACAGTGGCATTGGGTTTTACGGCATAACTGTCTGCATTGTATTCTGTAGTATCGCCTTTCATTCTCATCGCTGCCTGCTTTATTACAATTTCCTGCAACAGCTTTGCTTTTCCGGTAAGAAAGATTGTTTTCAAGTCGCGATTTTCACCGGATTTCATTTCAATGCGATCTACAAAATCAGCATATTTAGGATAGGTAATTAAGATCACATAATTTCCTGAATCTAATTTATCAATTTGAAAATTTCCACTTTTGTCGCTTCGCGAAAATTTTACAAGGGTAGAATCTTTTTGCCGCAATACGGAAATAACAGCATTTACAGGTTTCTCCGTGCTGGCAGAATCTGCAAGCTTTCCTTTAATGGAGGATGTTTGACAAAAAACAAAATGAGGAAATACATAAAGTAGGAAGAAGAAAAATGTAAATTTTGGCATTAGCTTTTGTATTGTATTGCAAATATGTCATAACATTATGAATAAGTTGTCTGATTTCTTCCTAAAGGATTGTTAAGGCTCAGTTATTAAACTTGTAAAACAACAGAATACAAATCCCATTTATTTGTTGCTTTACTCTAATTATTTATTAAGAAGGCAATAAATAACAAATAAAAAAGCATGAATGAAAATTGTAAATTGCAGTATGGCAAAAAAGATTCCTTATGAACAACAAAACTTCGTGGATGCTTCCAAATCTGTTTGGAATTATTCTTTATTTGAAGACGAAGACATCCGGAATTTTCAGAATGGAACGAATTATAGTCTTTATAAAAAATTTGGCTCTCATGCGCTGGATGTATCAAATACAAAGGGATATTATTTTGCTGTGTGGGCACCAAACGCGACTTCGGTAAGCGTTGTAGGCGATTTTAATGATTGGAATACAGAATCTCATCCTTTATTTGTGCGCCTCGATAAATCAGGAATCTGGGAAGGATTTATTCCAAATATTAAAGAATACGAAAACTATAAGTATTACATCATAGGTTTTGAAGGCGTGAAAATATACAAAGGAGATCCATTTGCAAATCATTGGGAATTACGCCCCGCAACTTCATCAAAAACTAAAGATGTCAGGCACGAATGGAACGATATAACGTGGATGCACACACGAAAAAAGAATAATTCATTGAAGTCTCCGTGGAGTATTTATGAAGTACATCTTGCGAGCTGGATGAAACCAAATCCTGCTGATGAAGATTCTTTTAATTCATACAAACAAATTACTAAGTTGCTTGTTCCTTACGTAAAAAAAATGGGATTTACTCATGTGGAACTTATGCCGGTGATGGAATATCCTTATGATGCAAGCTGGGGTTATCAGGGTACAGGTTATTTTGCACCAACATCACGGTTTGGCATACCCGAGAATTTTATGGAAATGATCGAGGCATTTCATGAGGAAAATATTGGCGTTATTCTCGATTGGGTCCCCTCACATTTTCCGGCTGATGCGCACGGATTATTTATGTTTGACGGAACGCATACTTATGAATATGCAGACATGAGAAAAGGCTTTCATCCGGATTGGAATTCTTATATTTTTAATTATGCGAGGGGCGAGGTTCGTTCATTTTTAATAAGCAATGCGCGGTATTGGTTTGATGAATATCATATTGATGGAATGCGCGTAGATGCAGTAAGTTCGATGCTTCGGCTCGATTATTCTCGTGAAGAAGGAGAATGGGAACGCAATGAATTTGGCGGCGATGGGAACTTAGAAGCGATTGCGTTTATAAAAAGTTTAAATGAAATGGTTTACCGAGATTTTCCTGATGTGCAAATGATTGCTGAAGAAGCCACAGACTGGCCGCAGATCACGGGCTTCACTACTGGCGGTGGGTTGGGTTTTGGTATGAAATGGATGATGGGATGGATGCATGACACGCTTGATTATTTTAAAATTGATACTTTATACAGAAAAGATTTTCAAAATAAATTCACGTTCAGCATGGCTTATTTTTATGATGAAAATTTTATTCTTCCGTTAAGCCATGATGAAACTGTTCATGGAAAATCGCCGATGATTTATAAAATGCCTGGTGATGACTGGCAAAAATTTGCGAATCTTCGTGTGCTGTATTCATACATGTACACACATCCTGGCGGGAAATTACTTTTCATGGGAAATGAATTTGGACAAACTTCTGAATGGAATTTCAGTACCGAGCTTGATTGGAAATTACTTCAATTTGAACCTCACAAAAAGCTACAGAATTGTTTGCGTGATCTTAATAAATTATATACGTCACAACCTGCGCTTTATGAATACCAGTTTGACAAAAAGGGATTTGAATGGATTGATCTTGACCATCGTAATGAATGTGTTATGTGTTACAGGCGAAAAGGGGAAAAAAGAAAAGATGATTTGATCGTTATTTTCAACATGACGCCGGTGGAGAGATATGATTGGAAAATTAAAGCAAACGAAAAGAATTCCTGGAAACAAATATTTTGCAGTGATGATGCTCAATATTATGGAACCGGAAAATTTACAGATCAGGAAATAAAAACTACAGTTGTGGATAAAAAGGATAAAATTTTTGAAATAAATCTCGACCTTCCGGCGTTAAGTGCAATAGTACTTCAGTAGTACTTTTTGAAAAATTACCGCACATGAAAACCCTGATTATTTTTTTTACCGTAATCTTTATAACTCAATTTTCTTTTTGCCAAAACACAGATAGTGCACAGTTTTACTTTAATAAGGGCATGGAAGCAAATGAAGCCATGTTGTATGCGGTTGCTGCAAATAATTTTGATAAAGCGATTTATTTTAATTCAAATTTTACCGAAGCTTACATCGAAAATGGTAAGACTGATCTTGCGATGAGAAACGTCAGTAAAGCCTATCAAAATTTTTCTAAAGCTTATGAACTTGATCCAAAAAATAATGAAGTGATCAGTCAATTTGCTACATTATCTTTTAATTACCGGCAATTTAAAAAAGCGATTGAACTCGCAAAAAATTGTGTGAATTGCGAAAATGCTTCGCGCATTTTGGGAATGAGTTATTACAACCTTGAAGATTATGGCCAAGCAGAAAAATATTTAAAAGATGCACTGTCGAAAAATTCTCAGGATGCTTATGCAACTTATACTTTAGCGCAAACTTATCTGGAATTGGAAGACGGGAAAAGCGCAATTGTACAATTTCAAAAAGCGATTGAATTGGAGCCTCAAAGCCAGTGGATGTATGAACTCGGATTAGTTTGCTATAATCAAAATGATTATAAAGGCGCATTAAAATATTTTGAAATGGCCGCAAATAAAGGTTACAATAAAAGCAATGATTTTTATGAAAACTATGGATTTGCACAACTCTATTCAGGAGATACTGTAAACGGAATTAAAACATTAAATATCGTCCTTGAACGCAAGCCTAATAATAAAGAATTGATAAATAATATGGCATATGCAATGTATGACACAAAGAAATATAATGAAGCTCTTGATTATTTTAAAAAACTATTAGACATTAATCCGAAAGACGCGACAACCATGTACATGGCAGGATTAACTTTTCAAAAGTTAGGACAAAAAGAAAAGGGACAGAAAATTTGTGACAATGCAATTGAATTAAATCCCTCGTTAAAAATGTACCGCCAGAAAAATGAATTGCCTGCAGGACTTTAAATAAATTTAATTGTATTTTTAATACATCATCAACACATTCACACTTCTTTGTAAGATATTAAAGGCAATTTCTGCCATTAGATTTTCTTTATCAAGAGTTGGGTTTACTTCTGTAATTTCAAAGCAACAGATTTTCCGGTTCTGCATAAATTTACTTACAAGATCCTCAGCTTCTCTTTCACGTAAGCCATTGCTGACGGGCGTTCCGGTACCTTTTGAAATAGAAGAATCGAGGCAATCCACATCGAAACTTACATAAATATCCGTACATTCATTTAAGAATCGCAGGGCTGCACGCACCACATTTTCCGGTCCTTTTCTTCTCAATTCATTAGTGGTAATTACTTTCATTCCATATTTATCTATCAAATATTTTTCTTCTTTTTCGAAATCCCGTAACGAAATGAAAACGATGTCTTCTGGCAAAACTTTTGGGTTTATTTTTCCAAAATTTTTCAATTGATTCCATTCCTGAAGTGTTTTCTCATCCGGCTGATGCATTTTGCTTTCCTTGTTATCTTCACCAATCGAAGCCGATAGCGGCATCCCGTGCATGTTTCCAGAAGGAGTAGTAAAAGGTGTATGGAGGTCGGCGTGTGCGTCAATCCAGATAACGCCAAGCCTGCTTTTTGGTTTTGCTAATTTAATTCCGGCAATTGTTCCGCCGGCAGTACTGTGATCGCCACTGATCACCACAGGGAAAAAATTATTTTGGATACAATCTTTTACTGATTTTGAAACGCGGTCATACATGATTAGAACGCCGTTCATTCTTTTTGCATAAGGAGATTGAATCGGTTCAAATAACATCTGATTTTCTGTTTCTACTTTTTCTGAAGGGAAATGAACAAAGAAATTGCTCATAAAATCAAGAGCTGCAATTTTGATTGCTTCCACGCCTAAACTTGCACCACGTGTGCCTGCGCCAATTTCGCTGGCTACTTCAATTAATTTAATATTTTTCATAAATCGATTTACAAATGATCATTACCGCACTTACTTATACACTTAGGCAAGATAGAACTTCTAAATATTTATTTCAAATTATGAAAAAGGTAGGTCCGGTAATAATAAGGAAATAATGAAGAAAATACAGTAAACGAACAAATAAGAGGTTTTCTTATTTAGATTTATTTTAATCATTTTTTTTATACGGAATAATACATAACGACCATGGATAAACGAAAATTAAAATCATCTTATTTGGATAAAGAATTTTAAAAGAGATTTCCCGATTTTGACTGTTTTGCAAATTTTATTTTGTCAAAAATCCAATAGGTGAGTTTAGTAGAAATAATGCCAAGGCCTGCGCCAGCTAGAACTTCTGTTAACAGATGAATTTTATTATAAACTCTCAATAATCCCACACCGGTGGCAACAACATAGCCACTATAACTTAATAATGGATGTTGGTTTTTTAATTCCTGGTGTAAAATTTCTGCACCACGAAAAGCATTTGCTGTATGTCCGGAGGGAATTTTTGTTCCTTCTGAATTGTAATCTGTAATATTTTTTGAAATAATTCTCATCCCATAACCAAGTCCTCCGGTTACCAGGATAGAACCAGCATCAAGAATTAGATGTTCTGTAAAGTTATGTTCAGTTTTCAT
Organism: Chitinophagaceae bacterium; assembly: GCA_041691175.1. Classification (GTDB taxonomy): domain Bacteria; phylum Bacteroidota; class Bacteroidia; order Chitinophagales; family Chitinophagaceae; genus Ginsengibacter. The sequence goes on along the minus strand of JBEPVG010000146.1, from coordinate 423 downwards.
TTTTAAAGCACCCATTGCGTAAACAGAAGCAGACGGTGCCCACATTAAATAATCAGCTGCATTTGTTTGAAAATCAGGATAGTTTTCCTGAACATTCGCCATTATTCTTTTATCCAGTTTTGGAATAGCATTTATAAAAGGTTTTAAACCTGAATAAATTAAAAGAGTTCCGGGTACAATCAACGCTGTTGGTTTGAGATAACGGTTGTCATTGTTTTTGTTTTCCTTGACGTGTGCACTTTCAATTGAAGGCTGTAAAGAATCCTGTGCATATACCGAAAAGAAATAAAAATTAAAAAGAAGCGATACTGAAAGTAGGTGAAACGTTTTTTTTGTCACGTATAATCGTTTATTTTTAAAAGTAATAAGTTATAAATATACTATGGAAGTATTGAAATAAAATATTTATAGAAACAATTGAGG
>JBEPVG010000145.1:0-5720 GCA_041691175.1 Chitinophagaceae bacterium | reverse complement strand
GTTGGCGCGTTACTAATTATTGGAGGAAGCCTGGTTCTGATTTTATAAAAAGTTGTTCTCACAAATTATCTTAAAAGCTAATTTTTATTAAGAATAAAGAATTATGACAAGGGAAGAAATATTTATGCATGAAGCGGTTTTGCTTTCTGAAAATGGGCCCAAAAACAACGAAGGTGGTCCTTTCGGATGTGTGATCGTAAAAGACGATAAAATTATTGCACGGGGAAATAATAAAGTAACCAGCCTCAACGATCCTACGGCTCATGCAGAAATCATTGCCATCAGGGAAGCCTGTAAAATATTAGAAACTTTTCAATTAGATGGATGCGAGATTTATACATCCTGCGAACCCTGTCCCATGTGTCTTGGTGCAATTTATTGGGCTCGTCCGAAAGTTATATATTACGCAAATACCAGGAAAGATGCTTTGGAAATTGGATTTGATGATTCGTTCATTTATGATGAAATAAATGCAGACTTACAAATGAGAAAAATACCGATTATAAATATTGGGAGGGAAGAAGCCAAAAATGTTTTTAAAAAATGGAAAGAAAAAATGGACAAAAAAATTTATTAAAATTTCCTTAAATAAAAATTTGATCAAATCAATGGAAGGAATTTAATTTGCTTTATAATCTAATGAGTAAAGATTTCCCCAGCAAAAACCCCAAAACGAAAAAATATGTCAGATTGCAAATTTAATATACCCTTTTCCGAATCGCCGGCCCTTGTAATTGCGAAAGCAAAAAGTGCAATTCAAAATTACAATGGAATCTTTAATGGCGACGAACATGCCGGCGAGTTTGAAATAACCGTTTTTGGCAACACCATAAAAGGAAATTATTCAGTGGACGGACAGAATCTTAATCTTGTTATCACACATAAACCTTTCTTTGTGCCTTGCAGTACAATTGAGAATTTATTATTGAAGGAAATTTCTTAATCCAAAGATCTCTTCATGCACGAGCGTGCTTTTTGGATAAAATAGAATGAATTTTTTTGACCATGTCATTTACTTCAAATGGCTTTGCTAGAAAATCATCTGCTCCGAATTCGTAAATGGCCGTTTCAGCAACATTTGGATAAGAAGAAAACATAATAACCGGAATGTTGCGCGTAAAATAGGAAGCTTTTAATTTTTTACAAATATCAAAGCCATCAATACCAGTAAGGAATACATCTAACAAAATCAAATTCGGTTTGTATGCTTTAGCCGCGTCCCATGCTTTGCGCCAATCGCTAAAAGCAAACACCTCAAAACCTCTTTTCCGAAGCAACGATTTTACTACAGTAAGAAGGTCCAAATCATCATCAAGAATTAAAATCTTAGGCATACCAATCAGGCATCAAAAAGCGTGCAATGATTGGGCATTTTTTTTTGGAGGGACAAAAAATTAAAAAGGGAAGAAACTGTTTTTTCGCTGATAAGCCTCGACACCAAAGTGTTTGCGTAAATCGAAAAAAGTTTTGTTGTTTAAAGTTTTGGTTCAAAGGGTTTTTCACCTATTTTTGCACTCCTTTAAAAAAAGAGGTTAATAAAAACTTCCGATTTCTGAATAAAAAATGATTCGGTAGCTCAGTTGGTAGAGCACATCACTTTTAATGATGGGGTCCTGGGTCCGAGTCCCAGCCGAATCACTAAAGCGCTTTAATAAAGCGCTTTTTTATTTATTTAAATTGAACGAGATAGCAAACAAACAAATTCGATCAATTGTCATTTTCCAAAAATTTTAAAAGCAATTTTTATTTTTATTTCTTTCTCTCAATAATTTATTTTTCTTTAATCTCTTCTCTCCTATTTTTGTTGAAAATAAAAACCGGATGTTTGAAAATAAAATTATTGCGATAACTGGTGGCACGGACGGAATTGGGAAAGCGCTTGTTACGGAATTTTTAAATCGGGGAGCAACAGTTGCTACCTGTTCGCGAACTGTGGAAAAGTTATCGGTTTTAAAAAGCGAATTTGTGGGAAAACCTTTGTTTACAATGGTTACCGACGTAAGCAAAGAAGAAGATTGCAAAAATTTTATTGAGGCGATCATTGAGAAATATAATGGAGTAGATATTCTAATCAACAATGCCGGAATTTCTATGCGCGCACTTTTTAAAGATACCGATCTGGATACTTTAAAAAAAGTAATGGACATTAATTTTTGGGGAACGGTTTATTGTACCAAATTTGCTTTGGATTCAATTCTTAAAAATAAAGGATCTATCGTAGGAATGTCTTCTGTAGCGGGCTACAGAGGTTTACCCGGAAGAAGTGGATACAGCGCGAGTAAATTTGCAGTCAACGGCTGGCTTGAAGCATTGAGAACCGAATTGCTCGAAAGCGGCGTAAATGTAATGTGGGTTTGCCCCGGATATACAAAATCGAATATCCGAAATGCTGCCCTGGATAAAAATGCAAGACCTCAAGGTGAATCACCATTGAAAGAAGAAAAATTAATGAGCGCACAAGAATGCGCAAACCATATTATCAAAGCCATCGAAAAGAGGAAACGTACGCTGGTATTAACTTTCACAGGAAAAGAAACAGTTTATTTAAATAAATTTTTCCCTTCACTGACGGATAAATTAACCAGGAAATTCTTTTTTAAAAATGGAGAATTAATAAAATAATTTTTAAGAAATAAAACGCTTCATTCGCTACCTTTAAAAAATCAGAATCACACTTTTTGAATGGCTCTAATAACACTTACATCAGATATCGGGCGGCAGGATTTTTTATCGGGTGCCGTAAAAGGACAACTTTTACAAATTAATCCGAAGTTTGCAATCGTTGACATTTCTCATGAGTTGTCGCCTTTTAATTATCCACAGGCAGCTTATGTTTGCCGCAATGCGATCAAAAATTTTCCGCAAGAAACTTTGCATATTGTACTGGTAAATTTATTTGATAAACGCGCCGGTCATTTATTGCTTATAGAACACAAAGGACAATATATTGGTTGCGCCGATAATGGATTAATTACAATGATTCTTGAAGAAACTCCTGAAAAAATTGTGGCGCTTTCTTTAGATCCTTCCGAACCAAAAAACACTTTATACTGTGCAAGAATTTTTGCAAAAGCGTATCAAAATATTCTGGAAGGAAAAACGATTGAAGAATGTGGTGATCCGGATATTTCAATCGAAGTAAAAAATCCTTTGCGGCCTTTGCTTGGTGAAAAATTTATTGAAGGACAGATTATTTTCATTGATAATTTTGAAAATGTAATTATCAATATCACCAAAGAAGAATTTGAAGAACAAAGGCGAGGCAGAAGTTTTAAAATTGTTTTTAAACGCGATGAAATAATCGAGAAAATAAGTGAGACATATGCAGATGTAAACGAAAGTGAAAAACTTGCATTATTCAATTCAGCAAATTATCTTGAAATAGCGATCAATAAAGGGAATGCGGCGGGCTTGTTTGGCCTCGAAGGTTATACAGAAAAGGTTAATATGCAAACGCAATACATGCAAAATCGTTTACTTTATCAGACGGTAAAGATTTATTTTGATTAACTTTATAATTAATCAAAAAGTTTGTTATGAAAAAAGTATTCTGTACGTTTTTGCTTTCCGCATTTTTTACGATTTCTGCATTTTGCCAGGTAAAAATGCCAGCCCCTTCACCTACGCAGTTTATCAAACAGGATTTCGGTCTTTCTTCCATTGAACTCACTTACAGCCGGCCTTCGCTGAAAGGAAGGAATGTTTTTGGAACCGTTGTTATGTATGATTCTTTGTGGAGAACAGGAGCGAATTCTGCAACCAAAATAAAATTCAATGATCCCGTTGAAATCCTTGGGCATAAAGTGGACACAGGAAGTTATGCCATCTATACCATTCCTCATAAGAATGGCGATTGGACTTTTATTCTAAATAGTGGATTTAATAATGAAGGCGTGAGTGGATATAAACAAAGTGAAGATATCTTCAGGGAAAAAGTAAAAAGCAGTAAAGCGAAAGACAAAGTAGAAACATTTACCATGCAATTCACGGATATAAAACCTGAAAGTTGCTTTCTTACTATTGCCTGGGACGAAGCAGTTTTAAATGTTCCGATAAAAGAGAATATAAAAGATAAAATAAGGGGACAAATTGAAACAGCACTCCAGGCAGATAAAAAGCCTTTTTGGCAAGCCGCGCAATTTTATCATGAATATGATAATAATCAACACAAAGCACTTGAAATGATCAACTCTGCGATTGCGGAAAATGAAAAACCGCCTTTTTACTTCGTTTACTACAAAGCAAAAATTCAACAGTCATTGGGTGATAAAAAAGGAGCCATGGCTACCTCCAGGCAATCGCTTGAATTATCCAAAGAAGCGGGTAGTAGTGATTATGTGGTATTGAATGAAAAATTAATGAGAGAATTGAAAAAGTGATTTCGCATAGGTATTAATGAAGGCATGAGGCATACCTTGTGCCTTCATTTTTTTTATACAACTTTCCTTTCTGTCTTTACAAAAGGCTGTAACAGATACCCAATAAAAATTACCAGGATTGCACCAATTACGTTAAGCCATAAAAAAGAAATCACATTTGCATTATAAATAATGATGATAAATACTTCCGAAATAATGGCTGACACAAAAAGAGCATTTGCTTTTATTTGTTTGAACCAAAAAGCAATGAGAAAAATACCGAGAATAACACCATAGAAAAGTGAGCCAAGAATATTTACGGTTTCAATTAAACTATTGCCCAGGTTGCTTGCAAACTCGGCCACCAAAATGCAGAAGATTCCCCAGCCGAATGTGTAGAGTTTAGAGATCCGGTAATCTTCTTTTTCGGAAAGTTCTTTCTTAAAATATTTTTTGTGTATGTCCACCACTGTGCAGGACGCCAGAGAATTTAGCGCAGCGGCAATACTTCCCCACGCAGCAAGAAATATCACCGCTATTAGCAATCCGACCAAACCTTTTGGTAAATAATCAATCACAAAACGGAGAAAAATATAATTGGTGTCGTTCACATCTTCACCAGGTAAAGCCTTCGACAATACGACGCTGTATTCATTTTTAATCTCACTTTTTTGGGTATTATCATCCGAGACAAGCGATGCATATTCAGATTCAAGATGAATCAATTGAGTTTTATAACCAGTTTGCATGGCGCGCTCCACCTGTGTTTCATTAAAATGAATGGGCGCCTTATTATACTGATAAAAAGAGAACACCAACACACCGAGCATCAATATTAAAAATTGCATGGGCACTTTTACTATTCCATTCATCAGTAATCCCAGTTTACTTTGCTTATTATTTTTTGCCGTAAGATAGCGGCCTACCTGGCTTTGATCGGTTCCAAAATAGGAAAGCGCTAAAAAAAATCCCCCGATAACACCGCTCCATATATTGTATTTATCTTTCCAGTCAAACCCTTCCGGCGTTCGCCCCGAAGTGATAATATTCATTTTCCCATTCTTACCCCCAAGATGCAACGCATCCATAAATCCAACACCGGAAGGCATAAGGTGTACTACCAAATAGCCTGCTATTACCATCCCGACAAAAACAATTACCAACTGTAATTTTTGCGTATGTGCCACAGCCCTTGCTCCACCTGTAACGGTATAGATAATCAGCATGCCACCCATGATAATATTGGTGTAATAAATATTCCAGCCGAGCAGTGAACTCAATATTAATGAAGGCGCATAGATACTGATGCCAGTAGACAATCCTCTCGATACCTGAAAGAGAAAAGAAGTAAGTGTTCTAGTC
>JBEPVG010000144.1:0-5739 GCA_041691175.1 Chitinophagaceae bacterium | reverse complement strand
CCGGATCGGTTTTCCATTCGCACCTGTAATAAGTAACATCAAAATTTTTGGATGATGCAGTTCCCACTTTTGTTTGAAGAAAACGGGAAGACTGCCTGCTTTCAGAAACAGCAATGGCATGAATTTTGACTAATTCAGGCGATATCTGCTGGGATGAAACCGCAGAATAAAAAAACATTAGGAAGATAAGGAATAGTTTCATATTTTTATTTAACGTCGGATTAACCTAAAAGCTTGCATCTTACGTTTTCGCGAATTATCTTTGATCAACTCTGAAATACTTAACAAATATAAAGTTCAAACTTTTTAAAACACACACTAAAGATCCATTTTCAATAACCAGCGTTTTTTATAACGTAATAATTATTTGACTCGAAAAAAATTTCTAAATGAAACGTATTCAATCAAAGAGCTTATTAACGTTGATTATAATTTTTTTTATAATTGGCTTTAGCACTTCAGCAAAAGATATTATTGGGATTAAACCTTATAATTCAGATTCTACAATAGATACGATATCACGAAATGTTCGCATTGAAAGCGCACTTGTAAAAAATCCTGATTGGGTGGCTTATCCTGCTCTTCTCGCTGAACATCGAGAAGAAAGCAAGGATTATGTAAAACATTACTCCAAAAAAGAGCGTAGTTATATCATTTACATGTTTAATAAAGGAAAAGAATTTTTTCCAAAAGCACTTCAAATTTTTGAGAAATACAACGTTCCTTCTGTATTTAGAATGCTTCCTGCCCTTGAATCTAATTTTAATGCAAATGCAGTTTCAAACGCAGGCGCAGTAGGCTATTGGCAATTTATGAGCGAGCTTGCAGGAGAGTATGGATTGAGTATTTCTGCTAAAGGTGATGAAAGAAAAAACTTTTCTAAATCGACTACTGCCGCAGCTAAATTTTTCCGTGACCAGCTTGATTTATTTAATAATGATATATTACTTACAGTTGCGGCTTTTAATTGTGGTCCGGGACGGGTAATGTCGGCTTTAAGAAAATCTGACAGAAAAGATGCAGATTTTTGGGATATAAAGCAATACTTACCCACAGAAACAAGAATTTTTGTAATGAAATTTATTGCGCTTAATGTGATTTCTACAAACTATGATAAATTTATGGATCACAAATTAAATTTCAGCGCGCCACCGTTAATTCAATTGGCACTTTTCGATTCCTCAAAACAAGATAATTCTTTGACTGAAAATTCTTTATAACTAACTTATTATTTACTTGCATTTTTAGATATTACCTTTGACAAATGCAAAGGGTGAATTATAATGATAGCGTTAACTTTTTATCCAAACTGACACTCAGAAGGGTTTGGAATGCTTCAAAAGTTTATTCAAGTTATTACTTAACGCGGTTTATAAAAAGACCGATACAATGGGGATTGCCCATTTCAATTTCCTTTGAACCTACCACTTCCTGCAATTTAAAATGTCCTGAATGCCCGAGCGGTTTACGGGAATTTACACGGCCACGTGGTATGCTAAAAAAAGATTTCTTTTTTCAAACTATTGATGATATTTATAAAGATATTCTATACCTCATTTTTTATTTTCAGGGTGAACCTTATCTTAATAAAAATTTTTTAGAAATGGTTTCTTATGCTTCGTCAAAAGGCCTTTATACGGCTACTTCCACGAATGGACACTTTCTTACTGACGAAGTTGCAAAGAAAACGGTAGAAAGTGGTTTGGACCGTTTGATCATTTCTCTGGACGGAACCACACAAGAAGTTTATGAACAATATCGCAGAGAAGGAAATATAGAAAAAGTAATTGAAGGCGCGAGAAATATTGTAAAATGGAAAAAAGAATTAGGAAGTAAAACGCCTTTTGTTTTTTTTCAATTTTTGGTCGTTCGCCCAAATGAACACCAGATTGAAGATGTAAAAAGACTTGCAAAAGAAGTAGGAGTAGATGAAGTGCGATTTAAAACTGCCCAGGTCTATGATTATGAAAATGATCCAAATCATTTGATTCCGGAAAACGAAAAATACAGCCGTTACAAAAAGAATAAAGAAGGGAAACACACTTCCAAAAATAAATTACAAAATCATTGCTGGAAACTATGGCAGGCAAATGTAATTACCTGGGATGGAATGGTCGTTCCGTGTTGTTTTGATAAAGACGCTACACATCGTTTGGGAAATTTAAAAAAGGAATCTTTCAAAGAAATCTGGCATAATAAAAACTACAAACAATTTCGTAAGGATATTACGACAAGTCGCAAAAACATTGATATTTGTGCCAATTGCAGTGAAGGATTATCAGTTTGGAAATAAGCGATAAATGTTGGTTTACTGTGAATATTTATTTTAAAGACATCTTATTACCAAGATAGATTCCTTCATACTAAAATACAAAATATCCGAAAGCTTTTTCTTAGTATTTTTATTGGATGAGCAACTTCAATAATCACCTAAGGCAAATTATATTATTAGGTATTATTATCCTGATTGGCGTATTGATCATCAGGCATTTTTACGTTTTTTTACCCGGCGTTTTGGGGTCTGTTACACTTTATATTCTAAGCAAAAAATCTTATTTCTATCTTATTGAAAAAAAGAAATGGAAAAGACAGAGTACCGCTTTGCTTTATATATTTGGCTACACGATCATTATTGCTTTGCCCGTTTATCTTGCAGTTGTTATCCTGTTGCCCAAGGTGGTAGCGCTTTTCAACAACCCTGTTCAATTGATTGTCGCCATGAAACTCTTTTCAGCGAAAGTTCAGGGCGCTACAGGAATTGAACTGATTACTGGCGATAACTTGCAATTAGCAACAAAGAATCTTGCTGGAAAACTTCCGATGTTTTTGACTGGAACTGCCAACTTTATTACCAATCTTCTTTTGATGTTTTTTGTTTTGTATTATATGTTGATTCATGGCAGGAAAATGGAAGAATACATAAACGATTTTATTCCACTGCAAAATAAAAACCGGGAAATGCTTAGTATCGAAACGGATATTATGATCAGGGCTAATGGTATCGGAATTCCTTTGCTGGCGATAATCCAGGGATTTGTAGGCACGTTGGGTTATTTTATTTTTGGAATAAACGATTTTGGCGTTTGGGGTTTTCTTACCGGCGTTGCTTCTTTAATTCCGATCATTGGAACAGGAATCATCTGGTTGCCGCTCACAATTTATTTGCTCGCTTCCGGCAACACCTGGCAGGGTGTGGGTTTAGCAATTTATTCACTTGCAGTACTCACCAATGTTGATTATGTGGCGCGTATTACCTTGCTTCGCAAAATCGGGAATGTTCATCCGTTAATTACAATTTTTGGAATCATCGTCGGCGTAAGTATGTTTGGTTTTCTTGGGTTGGTTTTCGGACCTTTACTCATTAGTTACCTAATTTTGCTGGTGAAAATTTATCGGAATGAATTTAACGCAGTACCCATCACTCCCATGAATGATGAAGAACCGGAAGAAGCCCGTGACCAATAAAAAGATTCACTATTCTTCATGAAAGATTATGAAACACATTTCACATTTATCAAAAGATAAAAAACTGAAAAAATTAATTGATGCACTACCGCCATTTATTTTGGAAAAAAGGAATAAAGTTTACCTGCGGTTATGCGCTTCTATTTTAAGCCAGCAATTAAGCACAACTGTTGCAAATGTGCTCTACACAAGGTTTTTATTTCTTTTCGACAACAAAGAACCAACAACAAAGCAAATATTAGAAACGCCGGCTACGACATTTCGAAGCATTGGATTTTCAAGCGCAAAAGCTTCATATGTTCATAATGTTTGCTACTTTTTTATTGAAAATAAAATTACTGATGCTCAATTGCATCAAATGACAAACGAAGAAGTAATTGAATTGCTTACTCAAATAAAAGGAGTTGGAAAATGGACGGTGGAAATGATCTTAATGTTCACACTAGGCCGCGAGGATGTTTTTGCAATAGATGATCTTGGATTAAAACAAGGCGTTATCAGGCTATACAATTTGAAAGAAACGGATAAAAAACTTTTACAAAAAAAAATAGAAAAAATCTCTTTAAAATGGAGTCCATACAGAACGTATGCTTGCAGGTATTTATGGAATTGGAAAGATAACTCTCCCGTTCCTAAAAAGAAAGCCGGTACTAAAAACTTACAGTAAACGAACAAATAACCGGAATTGTTATTTCTTCTTTATTAAAGGATTGTTCAATCCATTGATCACATTATCAACTACAGCAAATCCAGGGAGTTTTGAAAAAAATTGTGTCAAAGTTTTGCATCCATAAGTTCTCACATCAAAGCTGGGATCGAGTTTTCTTAAATTAATTCCTAAAGTAGAAATGTATGCTTCGTTGCTTTCGTTAATGCTCATGTCATACGCCTTGTTGATGAGCTTCATGCTCATCGAAGATTTTTCTTTTTGTTTTTTTTCTGCTTCTTTTTTTTCCGGCGCTTCCGTTTTCGGTTCCAGGTTCTCTATATAAGTAAAAATTTCACAGGACTTTACAAAGGCTCCAGGCGTTTTTTGTTCGCCAATTCCCATTACAAAAATTCCGGCTTCTCTGATTCTTTTTGCGAGGCCGGTATAATCGCTATCGCTGGAAACAATGCAAAAACCGTCAACCAGATCGGCATGTAAAATATCCATCGCGTCAATAATCAATGCACTATCAGTAGAATTTTTTCCGGTGGTATAAGAAAATTTCTGGATCGGGTTAAAAGCCATTTCGTTTAGTTGACTTTTCCAATGATTCATGTGTTGCGTTGTCCAATCTCCATACACCCTTCTAATCGTGACTTTACCGTATTTGGAAGCTTCCTCCAAAACCAAATCCATCATTTTTGATTGCGCATTATCTCCGTCTACCAACAAGGCGATTTTGTTACTTTTTATTTCCATAAATCTTTTTGTGCTACAAAAATAGGTTTAAAGATTCATACGATATCGCCGTATTGTTTTCATTTAAAAATTTTTAAACAATGTAACTTGCGTTTAATGAAATTAAAAAAGTATAAAAAAAGCTCACTCTATTTGGTATCCGTTGTAATAGGAGTTGGCCTTGTTGTAATTGGAATAATTTTATTGATAAATTCATTTAAAAAAGGGGACCAATTTGAAATAATAGTTACTTCAATTTTACTTCTGGTATGGACAGGTTTTACAATCTCCAATATGTTTCTTTATAAAAATCAAAAACGAAAAGAGGAAGCGATTTGATTGTTTCATCTTTAAATTCATTCAATTAATTTGCTTTATGAAAAAAGCCACCAAAAGGAGTGTAATACTGGGTTGTATTTTTGTTGTGCTTTCGGCAATTAATTTAATAATGGAATACAAAAAAATTAATCCGGCAGGTTTATTATTTAAATGGATAATGCTGATTTTCTTTATAATCTTCGCGCTTATTGCGTTTGTCCGTTATAAGAAAGGAGTCGTTAAAGAAATTGATGATGGTGAAAAAAGATAGCTTAAGCTTTCTATACAAAGCTGTTTCTTTTTTCTTCTGCTTCTTAATAATACGTGTACATTTTATTTATTTTCATTAGTTTGAATCTTTTATCTTTGGCACTAAACATTTTTTATGAAGTTCATCGTTTCCTCAACGCAATTACTAAAGCACGTTCAACAAATAAGCGGCGTTATCAGCGGCAATACGGTTTTACCAATTCTTGAAGATTTTCTTTTTGAAATAAACGCAAACAAGCTCACCATCGTTGCGACAGACCTGGAAACAGTGATGAAAATTAAAATGGATATTGAAGCTA
>JBEPVG010000143.1:0-5756 GCA_041691175.1 Chitinophagaceae bacterium | reverse complement strand
AAATATAACGGTAATTCCTTCACTTTTATCTAAAATGAAATCATATAATTTTGCTACCGCTAATTTTTGTATCGCATTATAAACCTTGTCCTGTATTGGCTTTATCAGTTCTTCGCGTTTTTTGAAAAGATCGCCCTGATAACCAAATCTTTTTCTTTGAAGATCGCGAACTTCTTTTTCATTATTATAAATTTCGTCTTCTCTTTTTTTTCTTAGTTCATCACTGAGCATTACTTTTTCAGCGTCATAATCTTTATACATTTTATCCAGATCGGCAGATTTTTGGTCAATTTCCTGTTGCCACATCTTGCTAAATTGATCCAATTTTTGTTGAGCGTCTTTATATTCGGGAATCTTGTCCAAAATATATTTCGAATCAATTACGGCATATCGTTGCGCAAAACTATTTCCGGTGAAAACGAAACAGAGACATAAAATAAAAAGTAATTTTTTCATAACGATTCTTTTGGCTTCTAATTTAATCCTTTATCGTTTAACATATAAATCTTTCAGTAAACAAACAAATAATCAAGATTTCAATTTTAAACTTTTATTCTATTCCGGTTCCTGGCCGAGCATAAACGTAAATTTAGCCGCTCCTTTTAATCCGGTCGTAGAATTAATTCTGTCCAATCCAATACCGTAATCGAATCCCAGCAAACCAAACATTGGCAGGAAGAAACGCATTCCCACACCAACAGATCTGCGCAATCTAAAAGGATTATAATCTTTAAAACTATACCATCCGTTTGCCGCTTCAAAAAATGCAAGTCCATAAATTGTACTGCTTGCGCTTGTGCTAAACGGGTATCTCATTTCCAGGGTATATTTATTGAAGATCGTAAAAAAGTTAGCCGCCTGGCTAAGATCAGGATTTATTTTGGGATTGGAATTATCATAAACAGGATACCCGCGATGGGCGATAATATCGTAGCCCAATAATCCGTAATTATTACTCAATCCCGCATCGCCTAATTGAAAACGGCCAAAAGGTGAAACCGGTGCTTTATCTGTGTATCTACCCATAAAACCATACTTGGCGGCGGCGTATAAAATAAATTGTTTATCCTTATTCTCTCCTCGCCCCTGCCCAATTGGAACATACCATTGAGCCGTAAAACGTTCTTTGTGATATTCAACCCATTTATATTGATCAACCGCAGTTAGCGCGGCTCCTTTTCTAAACATAGAATATGGAGGCGTTAATTCAGTACTCATAACAAAGTTTGAGCCGCTTGTTGGAAAGATTGGATTTGGACCCGCAGAACTTCTTGCAAGCGTTATTTTAAAACTAATATTGTTTGAAATGCCATTTAATAATCCCGGGAAAATATTATAGTTCTTCAGTTTATAACGTTGATAATTCAACTGATAAACCAAAGAAAAGAAATCATCCGGCCATTTTAATTGTTTACCAAGCGAAACGCTGATGCCTGTATTTTTGATATAGGAAGAATCTGCGTAAGAACGATTATAATAACCCGTCCTCGGATCATAAGCGTTTGCGTATTTAGTGTCATAATATCCAATAGTAAATGGATTTCTTTTCTTGCCTCCGAGCCAAGGCTCAGTAAATGAGAAGTTGTAGGAACGGAATTGCTTTCCATTACTCTGCGCTCTTAAACTTAATTTTTGTCCGTCGCCCACTGGTAGTGGATCCCAGGCCTTTTTCTTAAAAATATTGTAGATAGAAAAATTATTAAAAGTAACGCCCAACGTTCCGGTTAACCCAATTCCCCCGCCAAAGCCGGCCGAAAGTTCCAGCTGATCAGAAGATTTTTCTACCAGATTCCAGGTAATATCAACGGTTCCATCAGCCTGGTTTGGAACGATGCCCGGAGAAATCTTTTCTGCATCAAAATAACCCAACTGAGAAAGTTCACGCTGGGTACGAATGATGTCCTGTCGACTAAATTTTTGTCCTGGAATAGTACGTAATTCACGTCGGATCACGTACTCTTTGGTTTTGTTGTTTCCTGAAATTTCCACTTTACCAATGGATGCCTGAGGTCCTTCCGAAATGCGAATTTCATGGTCAATTGTATCGTTATAAACAGCTGTTTCTACCGGAGAAACATGAAAAAATAAATAACCATCATCCATGTATAAACTACCAATATCGCCACCTTCGGCAGATGGAATAACACCCAATTTCTTATTTAGAGTTTCTGCATTATAAATATCCCCTTTTTTAATTCCTAAAATCACACTCAATATTGAATCAGAATATTTTGTGTTCCCTTTCCAGGTGATATTGCCAAAATAATAACGATGGCCTTCGGTAAGTTTAATGGCCACATCCAGATTGCCGTTATCATTATAAGTAGTATCAGCAACAATTGTAGCATCGCGAAAACCAAGAGAGTTATAATAATCTAAAATTTTATTTTTGTCTTCGAGATATTTCTTTTCATTAAATTTTGAAGAAGTAAGAAATTTAAATCTTACATAAGGATCTAAAAGTTCTTTTGTTTTAGAAGGGATTAAATAACCATTATCTCCCAGGTATTGATTAAATGTAAGACGATTATTTTTTGTAGAATCGTACACATTATAATCCTTTGTTGGAAATAAAGTGAACCTGCTTTTTTCCTTTGTTCCCTTCATTTGCTTTTTTAATTTCAGATCAGGAATTTTCTGATTACCGGCAAAATAAATATTGTTGATTCTGACCTTGCCATTTTTATTGATCGTAAAAAGAATATTAACCGCGTTAGTAGCTTTTGGATCTTTTATTTGATTGATCACCACATCTACATTTCTATATCCTTTGTCTACAAAAAACTTTTTAATTGTAGCAATAGATGAAACTTTAAAACCTTCTGTGACCCTGGTGACCCGGCCCTTTTGGAGGTCAAGTTTTTTAGTAATATCATCAGATTCTGTTTTTGAAATACCTTTAAATTTAAACGTAGAAAGTACTGGTCTGTCAGTTATATTAATTTCAACAGAAAGGCTGTCACCCACAAGTTTTGTCAAATAAATTTCAACATCAGAAACAAGATTTTGTTTCCATAAGTTGGTGATTGCGTTGGAAAAATCATCGCTTCCGGGAAGCGTTATTTTATTGCCAACAGCCAGACCGGAAATAGAGATAATAAGGTTTGGATCAAATGTAGTTTCCGTAACAGTTATGTGAGCTAAAATATAGCGCTTTGGATTTTTAGCATTAAAAATATTTTCCAGTTCCACATTTACAGAAGACGAATTCGTATCAGTTTTTGCAATATTTGGAACAGAATCCTTTAATAAATTTATATTGGGAACAGTATCTTTATTTACAGAAACCTGAGATACAGAATCCTTCACAATCTGAGAGAAAACAATAGTTGGGACAGTAAAAGTGACAGCTATCAAGAGGAGGATCTTGTAGATATTAGGCATTAAATCGATTTTAATAGGGCGGCAAGTTAATTTCAATTATTAAAAGTTTTTGTTAAATCAGTCACAAGAAATTGTCGGAAGAAAGTAGTACGCAAAAAGTAGTAAAATTGTGCGCTGAAAGCGTTTAAAGTTGTTCACTGATTTTCCCAAATCTTCTTTCACGGTTTTGATAATCAAGCAATGCCTCATACAAATTTTCTTTTCTGAAATCGGGCCAAAGAGTTTCGGTAAAATATAATTCTGCATAAGCGAGTTGGTATAATAAAAAATTGCTGATCCGATATTCGCCGCTGGTCCTGATCATTAATTCCGGATCAGGAAAATCAGCAGTGCACAGATGTTGTTTAAATACTTCATCCGTTATTTCTGCGGGTTTAATTTTCTCATTCTTTATATTTATTCCGATATTTTTTACAGCATTTATAATTTCCCACCGGCTGCTGTAACTGAGTGCCATTATAAGATTGAGGCCTGTATTATTTTTTGTTTCTTCGCAGGCTTCATCTAATTCCTGGCGAGCATTTGGAGGTAGCATATCAATGTTACCGATTACATGAAGGCGAATATTATTTTTATTAAGTGAAGCTACTTCAGTTCGGATTGTTTTAACCAGCAATTCCATTAATCCGGTTACTTCATCTTTTGGCCGGTCCCAGTTTTCGGTACTGAAAGCATAAAGAGTAAGATATCCGATTTTTATTTCAGCACATCCTTCCACGATATTCCGTACGCTTTCTACGCCGCTGTAATGTCCAAATAGCCGGTCTTTGCCTTTTTCTTTCGCCCAACGGCCGTTGCCATCCATTATAATTGCAATATGCCGGGGAAGTTTTTCGGCGATCAATTTTTCTTTTAAACTCATTGTATGGTAAAAAAAGAAGCCAGGCATTCAGCAGCCTGACTGAAACAAAAGTAAGAAATAGTTTAAACAGAATTCAGGTAAAATTTTAAGGCTTGGCGGAGGGGCAACGGTAAGAAGTAATATTAAACGAAACCCCAAATTCTGCAATGATGTATTGATCTTTTTGTTTACTAAAACCGCGTTGACGGCCTTCAATCCCAATCGGAATGCCCACTTCAACAGAACGGTCCTGCATAATTGAGGCGAGTGATTTTCCTCCGCTTGGCGATGGGAATTTATCAACGCCGATATAAGTTGTACTTACATCATCAATATAATCTGTAGTAGTAAACCGATGAGTAACTTCAAAAGAAAGATTGACTTTATCGTTAATCGCATATTTAAAACCAAAACCGATAGGGAAACACATAGCCATGCTTCCATAAGATTTGCGGCCTTTATAAAAACCTTCTCCTTCTGTATTCAATGGACGCAAATACACTTTTTTATTTCCATAAAATGCGTAGGGATCATAACTAAAGAAACCAAATCCCAGCGTGGCATACGGAGTAAACGAATGAGCCGGATCAGTAGGAATAAACTTAAAGAAATTAAAATCTCCCTGAAGCGCAATTTCAAAAATATTTGTATTAAAACTTAAATTTCTTCTTATTTGATATTGGTTTTTACTGTAAATATCACTGTAACCTAAAAGCGCATAATGAGCTGAAAGACGGACAGAAGTATAATTGCCAAATTGTTTTCTTACAAAAGCGCCTAAAGCAATTTTTGGCCGGTTAATTTGATTACGATTGTTAAGGTCACCAAAATAATGCGCCAGACCGGCCGTTATTCCAAACTCACCTTCCTGGGAATATTCATTCATTTGAGCATGACTATGCAACACAAACGCGAGGGTGAAAATCAAAAGAGAGGTAAATTTTTTCATAATTCCGGATGAAAATACTGAGAATAAACTACGAAATAAGTAAGATTTAATTATTAACAAAGTTAAAGTTATTAATTTCTCTTGTCAAGCCCCCAGGACAACTTATTTCTAAGCGTTTGTAAAAAGTTGTTTTCGTTCAATCTCACAAGGTTAATGCCGAAAACTTCTTTGCGTATGGCAAGCAAAACCTCTTTGGTAACAATTTCCCTGCGGCTGTCAAGCGTGCATAAAAATCCATCTGTACGCCCTTCAATTTCAAAAGAAATAATAGAATCGTCCGGAACGATTAATGGACGAATGTTTAAATTGTGAGGCGACACCGGTGTAATTACAAAACTGGCGGAGTCAGGAAAGACAACCGGCCCGTTGCAACTCAAGGAATAGCCGGTTGATCCGGTAGGAGTCGCTACGATCAATCCATCTGCCCAATAAGTATTTAAAAATTCACCATTCAAATAGGTATGAATTTTAATCATTGGCGAAGTATCTTTTTTATGAATTGTGAACTCATTCAACGCATAATTTAACCCTTTAAATAAAGGCATATTTGCATCAAGATGCACCAGAGATCCTGTCTCTTAT
>JBEPVG010000142.1:0-5789 GCA_041691175.1 Chitinophagaceae bacterium | reverse complement strand
TCCAACTACTTTGCCGATGGTTGAGATGCCAAATTTGGGAGGGTTAAGTTTTCGATTCGCTTTGGATAAATTAGGAAAAAATCATTTGAAATTGGGAGACACAACAGTAACGCCTAATTTTATGAAAGGATCCATTCTAGCCCAATCATATAAAGGTTCTAAAATAAAACCGGGTACCAAAATAAGATGGGGCTCGGCGGTAGATTTAGAAGTAGGCGGTGGTAATGAAGAAATAAGGATCCCTGTACCTAATCTTTCAGGATTAACAGTTGCAGATGCACAGGCCATACTTAAAGAAAAAGGAATTGTTTTGGCAGCAATTTTAACCTCGGGAAATATAATCGATACAGCCAATGCATTTATTTTTAAACAAAATCCAGACGCGCTTACTTATGAAAATATACCTGCTTATATCCAGCCCGGTCAAACTATGGACATCTGGATACAGGCTGAGCGACCTATTACAACGGATAGTTTGAAAATAGATAGTGTTCATACATTAAAATAAAATTTTTTATGACAAATATTTCTGTTGAAGAATTAAAACAAAGAATGGATTCTGGAGAGAAAATACATCTTCTGGATGTAAGACAACCTGAAGAAACCGCCGAATATAATATTGGAGGTATTGCATTTCCTTTGGGAAAAATACAAAGAATGCAAACAGAAGATATTGAGAATTTAAAAGAAGAAGAAGTGATTTGTTATTGCCGAAGCGGTAACAGGAGCGGCACAGCTGCTTTGTTTTTGGAACAACTTGGGTTTAAAAATGTAAAAAATTTGACCGGTGGAATGGTGGCTTGGAAAGAGATGCTTTTAATAAACTAATGTAATAATCTGCTAATTATCCAATGTGAGAATGTGGAAAATTGCAGTGGATGGACAAATAGAGTAAATTCTTATTTACTTCGCTAACCCAATTATACTAATAAAAATTTTGTCAGCACAATTCAATCACCATTGCGCTTGCACCGCCGCCGCCATTACAAATTCCGGCTGCGCCTATCTTTCCTTTATTTTGTTTTAAAACATTTATTAAAGTAACAATAATTCTTGCACCGCTGCAGCCCAAAGGATGGCCCAAAGAAACTGCACCGCCATTTACATTTACTTTTTTAGCATCCAGTTTCATATTTTGCGTATTTACAATTCCTACCACACTGAATGCTTCATTTAATTCGAAAAAATCAACATTGCTTATATCCAATCCGGCTTTTTTTATTGCTTTAGGAAGAGCCAAAGATGGTGTTGTGGTAAACCATTCGGGCGCCTGTTCGGCATCGGCGTAACTTATTATTTTTGCAATAGGTTTTAAGCCTAAAGCATCTGCTTTTTCTTTGCTCATTAAAACCAGTGCAGCCGCGCCATCATTGATTGTGCTTGAATTGGCAGCAGTTACGCTTCCACCTTTTTCAAAAGGAGATTTTAATCCGGAAATTTTATCAAACTTTACATTAAAAGGTTCTTCATCCTTCAACATTATAATAGGCTCACCTTTTCTTTGCGGAATTTCTACACCTACGATTTCATCTTTAAATTTCCCTTCATTTACAGCAGCCTGACTACGTTTGTAACTTTCAATTGCAAATTCATCTTGTTGTTCACGCGATATATGACATTCCCTTGCACATAATTCAGCCGCATTTCCCATCGCATAATCTTTATAAACATCTGTCAACCCATCTTTTGCCATTCCATCAATCAAACTGGTATTTCCATATTTATTTCCCCATCGAACTGAGGGCGCATAAAACGGTGCGCTGCTCATATTTTCCATTCCGCCTGCAATAATTACCTCTGCATCACCGAGCAAAATACTTTGCGCTCCATTCATAATTGCTTTCATTCCACTGGCACAAACTTTATTAATTGTGGTGCAACATACGTTTTCCGAAAGGCCTGCAAATATCGCAGCTTGTCGGGCTGGAGCCTGGCCAAGGTTTGCCTGTAACACGCAACCCATATACACTTCCTGAACATCTTGGGGTTTTATTCCCGCTCTTTCCACAGCGGCTTTAATTGCAATTGCGCCCAGTTTTGTGGCAGGAATATCTTTTAAACTGCCACCAAAACTTCCAATCGGTGTACGAACCGCAGAGAGAATATAAACTTCTTTTTTATCCATAAAATTATTTATTAAAACCTAATAGAATACTAAGAGCAAAGATAAGAAAATTAGGCGCTGACGAGAAAAGACAGAGTTGTGTTATTGGTAAAATTTTGGCTTAACAGATGATAACAAAGTCAGTCAATTAAAATTAAAATCAGAAAAAAAATCGGATATTTATAACTTTCTGAAATGAAATAAAAATTTTTACTTCGCATTAATTCTTTAAAAAAACTTTAATCACATGAGTATTATTTCAATGAAAAATTTTGTGGCCACGTTGATCGGTACAACAATCATTTCTATTATTCTTGCCGTTATTTCTTTGGCGTGGACTTATTAAGGTGCTGGATTTAAACTTTGAAACAAGGGAAATGCACACGGAGGATGCAGAAATGACTTCCGTTGACAACGTGATGGCCTCATGAATCTGGAATTTAATTCGTTAAAGAAGTAAATGATACCGCAGGAAACTATACAACAAATCGTTAGCAGGATTGACATTATCGAGATTGTCAATTCATTTGTAAAGCTTAGAAAAAGAGGCACAAATTACATAGGCTTGTGTCCTTTTCACAACGAAAAATCTCCTTCATTTACGGTTTCTCCATCCAAAGAAATATATAAATGTTTTGGCTGTGGCAGAAGTGGCAATGCGATCAGTTTTCTGATGGAGCATGAAAAATACAGCTATGTGGAGGCTTTGAAATGGCTGGCGGCAAAGTATAATGTAGAAATTGAAGAAAAGGAAACAAGCCCTGAATATAAGCAGCAGCAACAAGCAGCTGACAGTCTTTATATCATCAATAAATTTGCACAACAATTTTTTTCTGATACTTTATTTAATTCTGAAGAAGGATTGAATGTGGGAATGAGTTATTTAAAAGAAAGAGGATTTCGCGAGGAAACCATCAAAAGGTTTGAGTTGGGATATAATCCCGAAGCGCGCGACACTTTTGCGAACGCGGCAATTGAAAAACAATTTAATAAAGAACTTTTACAAAAATCAGGATTAGTTGTTACGCGCGAAAATGGCTTACAGGATAATTATCGCGGACGCGTTATTTTTCCGATTCATAATCAATCGGGAAAAGTTACGGGATTTGGTGCTCGGCTGATCAGGAAAAATGATAAAGCTCCGAAATATATCAACACGCCGGAGAATGAAATTTATGTAAAAAGCAAAATTTTATATGGTTCCTGGTTTGCGCGCCAGGCAATTGATAAAAACGATGAATGCTTATTGGTTGAAGGTTATACTGATGTGGTATCTCTTCACCAGGCGGGAATAGAAAATGTGGTCGCTAGCGGAGGAACTTCACTAACGCCCGATCAATTGAGATTGATAAAGAAATATACCTCAAATCTTACAATTTTATACGACGGCGATGCTGCGGGCGTGAAAGCTGCTTTGCGGGGACTTGATCTTGCGCTTGAGGAAGGATTGAACGTGCAGCTGGCGCTGCTTCCAAACGAAGAAGATCCGGATAGTTATGTAAATAAATTTGGCGCGGCTGCATTTACCAATTTTATCAAAGAAAATAAAAGGGACTTTATTTTATTCCAACTTGAATTTTATTTGTCAGAAGCCGGGAATGATACGAACAAGAAATCGCAGGTTGTCAATAGAATTGCTGAATCAATTTCGAAAATTAATAAAGCTGAAGATTTTACCAGGCAAGAGGATTATATCCGCAAAACTTCTGAAATTTTAAAAATTGATGAAGGCGGATTACACAATCTGGTCAACAAATTTTTAAGAGAAAAATTAGGCAAAGAAGAAAAGAAAACCTTTCAGACAGAGAAAATTTTCCAGGAACCTAGAAGTGAAATTCCTGAAGTTTCAAGTGCAGAACAGGAATCGCTTGGTCTTTTAAAAGATGAAATATTTCATGAAAGGTCTTTAGTAAGATGCTTGCTGGAATTCGGTTTGAAAGAATGGGAAGCCGGAAAAAAAGTTGCCGATTATCTGTTGTATGATTTTATAGAAGATGATACGATGGAAGATGAAATGTTGCAAAAAATAGTAGCTACTTATAAAATATGGTACGAAGAAAAACTGGAGCCAACGTCAAAAAGTTTTTTGTATTCGGAAGATTTGTCAATGAGCAACGCTGTTGTAAATCTGATTGAATTCCCCTATGAAGTAAGCGATGGCTGGGAAACAAAGTATGAAATGCCGGTGCCCAAAAGAGAAGATAATTATAAAACAGATATTGCTTCCACGCTTCGATATCTTGAATTGAAAAAAATAAAGAAATTGATTGGAATAAATTCTGAAGAGTTGGGAAAAACTACTTCAGTTGACCGGCAAATGCTATTAATTCAAACGCATAGCCATTTGAAAACTATGGAAATGCAACTTACAAAAGAAATAGGAATGGTAATTATGAAATAATCATAAACACCATTCCTATTATTTATCTTTTTTAAAATTACATACTGATAGTGAAACAAAAACAGAATTCTACTTATTTGTTTGTTTACTGATTTAATATAAAATTTTCATTTAAAACCCTTCTACTTCGGCAAGCTTTCTCGAAGCGGTTTTCATTTTTATAAGTTTTGAGATTTTAGGTTTAATTTGACTGCAAACCTGGGTTTTTGTAAAACGTTGAGCACTCCAAACGTAATCCAGTACTACTTTTTCGCCGGTTTCATATCCCATATCGATTAAAAAATCCCAGGAACCATGACGGTTAAGATCACTTACAATCTTTGAAGCTTGTTTTGGAAAAGCGATCCATAACTTAGTTTCGTTATGCAATGCAGGGCATAATTCAGAAAATATCTTTTGAAGCTGATGAGAATTTAATGCAAAGACAAGTGCAAAATCAATTTTGCGAATTTTTAAGAGCTGCGTTACATTTTTCGAAAATGAAAGTTTTGAAAACTGTTTCTCAATCGTGGAAGGAAGACCTTGTATTAACAGATTTTTCTCATCCTCTAATTGCAATTTTTCAAACATTGTTTGGGACATAAGTGAGCAATATTTTAAGATTAAAAAATAGCCTATAAATACCTGCACAACTTTTTTCCTGAATTTGAAAGAACTGAAAATAACAGATATGCAGCCTTTAGACAGGTGCAAATTTACGAAAAAAAAACTTTTAAGCCTCATAAATTACACCTGCAAATGCTAAATATTCGATTAGTTTACATCCAACGCCAAGTGATTTATGATTTAACTGGCTTATAATATCTTAATGCTTCTGGCATTTCTGCTTTTAATTTTGCGATTCTTCTGGAATCTACCGGGTGATCGCTCAAGATTTCAGGAGTCTTATTTCCACTATTCAACTTAGCCATTCTTTCCCATAATGGAATTGCTTCTCTAGGATTATAACCTGCCATTGCAGCAAATATTAACCCATAATGGTCGGCTTCCAATTCCTGTTTGCGCGAATTGGGAAGTAAAACGCCTACCTGGGCAGATGGTGCATAAATGCTATTGAAAATACTATTAGCCTGGCTATTTCCTGAAGTAAAAATGTTACCTCCAATTCCAATTCCCTGGGCAAGCAGCGCCTGGCTTATCCTTTCCTGGCCATGATGCGCCACAGCATGAGTAATCTCATGTCCTAAAACAATTGCCAGACCAGCTTCGTTTTGAGTTATAGGCAATAAACCTGTATAGACAACAACTTTTCCACCAGGCATACACCATGCATTTACCTGGGGA
>JBEPVG010000141.1:0-5804 GCA_041691175.1 Chitinophagaceae bacterium | reverse complement strand
AATTGCATATTTATAAAACGAAAGCGTGATACGGGGTTCCTTTTCCTCAAATAACAATTTCTTCAGTTCCTTTTGAGAAACACGATTGTGTAATACTGACATAATTTTTTTAACTTAACGTTGTTTTGAGACATTTACAGGATGAATCAAACCTAATTAAGGCGGATAAAAATAAGATGCAAAGATAATTTAATTCACATTTTTTAAAACGGGTATGGCTTTTGTTAAGGGTAACTAACTATTAAATTTTTAGTAATCGTTAACTTAAAAACAACTTTATGAAAAAAACAATCATTTTTGTAGTAACATTATTTTTTATGTTCAATGCAAAATCACAGAGCACTCATTTTGGAATAAAAGGAGGAATGAATGCGTCTTCATTAAATTCAAGTCCGGCAATTCCAGATATGCAAACTAAAATCGGATTTAATGCTGGTTTACTGGCACACATTCATACTGGAAATGAATTTTGGGCATTTCAACCTGAAGCATATTATTCTTCTGAAGGAGCAAAAAGTAAATCCAACAGTGATGCAAGTACCAATCTTGGATATATAAATGTTCCTGTATTAGTTCAGTATATGATTAACAATGGTCTTAGATTGGAAGCCGGCCCACAGGTTGGATTCCTGATGAGCGCCAAAAATAAAGTAAACGGCAATTCCACAGATATTAAAGACAATCTAAAAAGTGCTGTGTTTTCAGTTCCTGTAGGTGTCGGTTATCTTACTTCCACAGGACTTGGTTTTGATGCAAGATATAATTTTGGAATCAGCAACCTATATAAAGAATCAAGTTCAAAAATTCATAGCAACGTTTTTCAATTTGGTATTTTTTATCAGTTTAGCGGATCAAAAGTTTCGCATTAAAGTCTAAGAGTTTTTTTTCTCTTTATTGGCAGCCGGTAAAATAAATAATTATTTTACCGGCTGTTTCTATAATTTTCTTTAGCCGGGTTTTTTAATAAAAAACAATCCTGTAATGTATTTACATTTGACCAATTAATTATTTTTATGAAGTCAAAAAAAGTACACAACAAATCCAGGTTTCCTCTTCTTGACAGAATCAATTCTTTTCAAAAACTTTTTATTTGTGTTGCTGTTGCTATAGCCGTTTATTTTATTGTCGAAATAAAAGACATTGATCTTCTTACACACTTAATGATTGGTTGGGACAGCTTTAGTCTTTGTATGCTAGCGATGAGCTGGGGCACATTTTTCATAACCACTTCTAACCAAATTCGTGAACAGGCACGGGTTCAGGATCAAAGCAGTTCCATAATTTTTATTGTGGTACTGGTTTCTACTTTGGCAAGCATCCTTGCGGTATTGTTGTTGCTTATCACAAAACACGACGGCCAACACGGTATTGATTGGCGATTAATCGCTGCCATCGCCGGAATGATTTTTTCATGGTTTTTAATCCATACTATTTTTACCCTTCGCTATGCACATATTTATTACGGCGATCACGAAACGGTAGCAAATAAATATAGTGGGGGCTTAAAGTTTCCAGATGATACCACACCTGAATATATAGATTTTGCTTATTTTTCTTTTGTCCTCGGGATGACGTTCCAGGTTTCGGATGTAGAAATCACTTCAAAAAGATTTAGAAGCCTTGCGCTTTTGCATGGCCTGGTTTCCTTTGCTTTTAACACCATAATGATTGCGCTTACCATCAATGTGATTGCAGGATATGGAGGCTGATAAAGTTGCACAAATGTAAATTGGATTCATGAATATTTGTTTGTTTACTGGTTTTCAACAACCAACTTTTTAAAAAATCGCTCTCAGCGAAACTCTTCCAGTATGAACTACGGCGTTGTTTCCCGGTTTTCTTCCTTCATATTGCAGGTTCAATTCAATATTTCCTGCAAGCCTTTTTGTAAGTTCCAAATTCCATAAATAATTTTTCCCAGGCAGCAATCCATCCAGTAATATATAACCAACAGTGCTGTTTGCATCGCCTGTAAAACTGATGTTATTAAACGAAAACCTTCCGTTGATTGTCCCGTTAGAAAGTACATTGTATTTTACTTCCGTTGCAAGTTGATTGTTGATCGCTTTTTCCAAATTGCCGGTCTTGTTTTTCTTTGTATCGTAAGTGTAAATGAGGCTCACACGAAAATCACTTTTATAAATGTAACTCACTGAAGGTTCTGCTGAAACCTCATCAACCAAATAATTTCTGTTTGTAAAAGAGGGAGTTATTAACTGATTTCTTACATATTTATTGGTAAATGATGTAGCGATTGAACGGTTCATGTTCCACCTGGCTTTTAACGTCAAATCACGTAAAGAATTACTTTCAAAACCATAATTTAAAAGTGATTTTGAATTATTCAAACGATGCGTAACATCTATTCCCCAAACGGAACTTTTTCGGTTAAAATAAATTGTATTACTTAAAAAGGAAGAAAGCGTAATCAATGATGTATCTGCTAATTTTTTGCTGAAAGGATTGAACTCAAAGCCACCGTTTGAAATATCTTTTTTATTGATTTGCAAAGAAGAAGCGGTGCTGAATTTTCTCATAAATTTTAATAAATTCTTTCCCGTATTTCTTGAAATAATTAAATCAGGATTCATGCTGAAATTATAATTGAACTGAATGTAATTTGCTTTTACATATTCATTCGTCGGTGTAAAAACGCGCACCCATTTTTTTTGATCTTCATAAATCGCCACTTCAAATTCATTCAGCTGCGGAATGCCATCTTTATTATAATCATTCCAGGTGTAATATCCTTGTCCGGCCGGCACTTCAATATAAGTGTATTCGCGCTTCTGTTCCTGCCCCGATCCAAGTTCATACAAAACATTTCCCTGCACAAAACCTTTCCATTCGTTTACCGCGTATTCTGCCCGTCCCAACAGGCTTTCATCGCTTTGCTCATTTGAATATCCTTTGTTGATTACATCCAATTTCCGGTAAGTAACATTCACTCGTAATTGCTGATGCTCGTTGCTCATCAACTCGGACATCAAATTAATATTCCGGCTTTTATCCTGCGAAATCAATCCTTTTTGAAAAGGAATTTTATTTTCTCTTTCAGAATAAGTTATTCCCCATTTATTTAATTTTCTTTCTGAAGATTTTAGGTAAACCTGCCAGGTGTTGAAAGCAAAACTGATGGGCATTAATGTATCGGCAGTTTTATCCAATTGTTGATTATTTTCAGAAGAATAACCGGCGCCTATTTTTAAATCGTTCAAGCCCCCAAATGTTCTAAACAAATCAATCGAAGGACGGACATAAGTGCCCGTTTGTATCGCACTATTTATCTGGGTGATGTAAAATTTATTATTAAAATGCCAGCCTTTTATTTCCATGATATTCTCGACAGAATTTCTTACTCCGTTGTAATTGTCGCTCCTGTTGTAATTAGTAAATTGATATTTCAAAAAATTATTTTGGACATCTTTTATTTGCAAAGAAGCATCAATTATATTTTCTGTAGCAGCAGGCGCATTAAAAGCCAAACTCCAATCACGGTTAAACTCTACGTTGCGCAAGGTTTCAAGCGGTTTAAATTTATCCTGAACATATTCATAACCAACATCAGTTTGCAAAACTATTCCCGGTTTTATATTCCCAAAAACTTTTTGTTGCATTACATAATTGACTTTTGCCGCTACGCCTTTATCATCACCTTTTCCTATCGCAGAAAAAGTATTTACATCAAAATTACTCACCGCAACTTCAGCTTTTAAAAAAGAATTCTTATTGAAAAAATATTGCGCAGCAGCGGTAATCAAATCATGCTTTTTTGGTGGTATCAATAAAACAACTGGTTCCCAATCGCCTTGTTTGGCGCCATTTACAGGCATTACAAACTGAAAAACCCTTCCATTCGTATTGCCATCATTTACCGCTGCATAATTTCCTTTCCCCAGCCCGACATTTGTAAAAGATAGATTGTACAAACTATCTTTTTGATTGGCAGAATAAACATAGATCGTATCATGAATTCCATTGTACGTTGTATCGATTTTTTTATACAAAATATTATTTACAGAAAAAGTATCCGGCAATGCATTCGGGTAAGTGGCACTATCAACATGATTACCTAATTGTGATAAAAATTGTTTTTGTGGTGTTGTCAATGTTTGATTGATAGCAGAATTCTTTGCATCTGCATTTGTATAAGCACCAATGCTGATTTTCAATTTATTGTTTATATTGATTTCATCATTTGCATAAATCATAGAGTTGAGATAATTCTGATTTGAATATTCAAACTCCACCTGTATTCTAGTGTCTTTGGTAATTAAACGTTTCACCGTAAAAGTTAGTTCAGCGGTATTGTAATCAATTATATAATCCCGGTCTTCGCCCCGGGTCATTAATTGTCCATCTATATAAACCTTTTCCGTGCCGGCAAGGACTGCAAAATATAATTCGTTGTTAGCGCCGTAAAGTTTGTATGGGCCTTGGTTGCCTTCGATTGGCGTTATTACATCTTTCATATAATTTCCCTTGGAAATGGCACCGCTTGCCAAAAAAGAATTACTGATATTTTTATTAATAACATTATCCGTTTGAAAAGAACCACCCTGTAATCTTTTTGAAAAATTGAGAAAATAATTCTGGCTTTGGCGGATATCAATATCACCAAAATTTGCCTGCCAGCCATGTTTTTTTATTTGCATAAATATGCGGTCAAAGTCCCGGATGTTTTGTGTATTTCCTTCGGGCTGGATGGGAATATTATTGTCGCTGATGGCAGCGGTTAATTCCAAACTGTCGCCGATATACCCATTCAGTTGAAGATTTAAAGTAGAACTGACAACCGCATCCTGATTATTTCCAATCGATATTCCGCGACCAAAACTTCCATTGTAATTGATGTTTCCAAAATCAATTATTTTATTCTCAAACTGATTGCTTTTAATAGTGTATGGTTTTTCCAAAGCAAAATTAAACCGGATGCTGTCATAATTAAAACGCCTTGTTATCGCATTTAATTTATAAGGAAAAACGCGGTAAGTAATAAAAACACTGTCCGGTAAAATGGTTGATTTCCACAACACAGATGCATTAATATAATCAATGTTGTAGCCGCTTTCAGGAATTCCAATAACTGAAACTGTGTTCGGAATGATGCTGTTGCTGTCCAGCATAAATGGATTTATTTTAGTAGAAACTTTCTTACTTCTGAAGTTAGAAATTAAAGCCGGATTTTGTTGGGAAAAACCATTACTATAAAAAAATAAAAACAGAATAAAAGTTAGTAGTTTTCCTGGTTTCAAGCAGATTATTTTACGAAGCTAAAATTAGCTTTTTTCAGGGAATGATAATGGTATTGACTGCGCAAATTATGAAATAAGAATTCCGGTTATTTCTTGCTTTACTGTTTTCGCCCGGTTTGAATTGGTTGATTTTAAAAATTAAGTACTAAAAAGTAGTGCGATAATTATTAGATAGTTTTAAAAAGCTTTTTTATAGAAATACACGAACTTCTTACAGGCATCAGCGCCAGGAATTTCTATCCAAAAATACTATACGAAATTAATTGGCAAAAGATTGCAATAATTAATCCCGAATAAATTTCTATTGGTTTATGATCGCTCACGATCATGCGTGAAGTACAAACAATTCCGGTAATTAAAAAGACCAGCATCGCGGTTAAAAAAACAGCATAACTAAATCCGGTAAAAATTATAATTAGCATTAATCCACATAATGAACCAACACCCAAAGCATGCATACTTATTTTAAAATAAATATTCGCGATCAGTCCCGCAGATGAAGCCAGGAAAATGCCAAACATAAAACTGGTAAGAATTACAGGGACCTCC
>JBEPVG010000140.1:0-5805 GCA_041691175.1 Chitinophagaceae bacterium | reverse complement strand
ATCAATAACAATCCGAATGGAGTTTGCAGTTGATTAATTTTTTTTATAGTAAACAAATAAATAATCAATATTTTTAATTTCATTTACAGCCAAATGCATCATTGATATTTTTCCATTAAGCCATACAAAATTTTTTTATCACCTTCCGTAAAAGTTGCGCTGCTATCCTGAGTCTCAAAATGACGCTTGAAAGCAACAATCGCAGCGGATGTATCTTTTATTGAATAACCTATAATCCTTAAAGCCTGTAAGTGATTAAAATTTGGGGGAACTGCGATCAAAGTTGTATCATCATACCACAAACCGTAGCCATTTTTAGCCAGTAATTGCCACGGGAAATTCACATTCGGATCCCGTTTTCGTGAAGGGGCAATATCAGCATGCCCTACAAAATTTGGAGTAGGAATATGAAACTTTGATTTTAGTGTATCCAGTACCGTTAGTAAGCTTTTTATTTGAGCAGAAGGAAATGGTTCGAACCCATTATTATCCAATTCTATCCCGATTGAAGAGGAATTAATATCCTTATCATTTCCCCAGGAAGCGCGTCCTGCTTGCCATGCACGCAAATAATCATTTAGCATGTGGTAAACAGTCCCGTCTTTACAAATTACATAATGAGCACTCACCTGGGTGCGCGGCAGAGTAAAAGTTCGTAAAGTTTCCGGACAGCTATTTTGCGCAGTGTGATGAATAATTACAAAATTTGGTGTGCGCAATCCGAAATTTGTAGTGCCAACCCAATTAGATTTATTTCCATCAACAGGATATTTTTTAATTTCATTTGCAAATGCTTTCGCTTGCTTTTTATAAACTTTATTAGTAGCCGCATATTTATTGGAAGAGCAGGCTGCAACGATAAAGAGAAGAACAAAAAGAAATTTGGTTTTAGTATCCATGATTGTCAAGATTTGAAGAAAACGCGATTTAGGTAGCTTAATACATGAAAATAAACATTAAAACGAAATTTTAGTATTTGCGGAGGTAGTTCAAATCACCTCTACATATTCCTCCTGTATTGGCCTCCCACTTCATAAAGTGCATGTGTAATTTCTCCGAGAGAACAATATTTTACAGTCTCCATTAATTCAGCAAATAAATTTTTATTGTTGACTGCCACGTCCTGCAAACGTTTCAGCATTTCAGCGCTTTTATCTTTATGCAATTCATGAAACGCTTTTACGTTTTGAATTTGCAAATCTTTTTCTTCTTTGGTGCTTCTGATCACTTCTAATGGAAGAATTGTTGGAGAGCCTTCTTTATTTAAAAAGGTATTGACACCGACGAGAGGAAGTTCTCCATTATTTTTAAGCGATTCATAATACAAACTTTCTTCCTGAATTTTATTTCTTTGGTACATTCTTTCCATTGCACCAAGAACACCGCCTCTTTCAGAAATGCGGTTAAATTCTTCCATTACCGCATCTTCGACCAGATCCGTTAACTCTTCAATTAAAAAACTTCCCTGGTTTGGGTTTTCATTTTTCGCAGTTCCTAATTCACGATTAATAATTAATTGAATCGCCATTGCACGCCGCACACTTTCTTCCGTCGGTGTAGTAATCGCTTCATCATAAGCGTTTGTATGAAGACTGTTGCAATTATCATAAATAGCATATAAAGCCTGCAAGGTTGTTCGAATATCATTGAAGTCAATTTCCTGCGCATGAAGGCTTCTACCACTCGTTTGAATGTGGTATTTCAACATTTGCGAACGCGGATTGGCTTTGTATTTGTACTTCATTGCTTTGGCCCAAATCCTTCTGGCAACACGCCCGATCACACTATATTCTGCATCCATTCCGTTGCTGAAAAAGAAGGAAAGATTATGCGCAAAATCATCAATGTTCATTCCTCTGCTCATGTAATATTCTACATAAGTAAACCCGTTGGAAAGTGTGAACGCAAGCTGTGTGATAGGATTGGCGCCGGCTTCGGCAATATGATAGCCACTAATAGAAACAGAATAAAAATTTCTTACTTTATTTTCTATAAAATATTCCTGCACATCGCCCATTAATTTCAAAGCAAATTCCGTAGAAAAAATACAGGTATTTTGCGCCTGGTCCTCTTTTAAAATATCTGCCTGAACTGTTCCCCGAACCGACGATAATGTTTTTGCTTTTATTTCATTATAAATATTTTTATCCAAAACATCTTCGCCTGATAAACCTAATAATCTTAATCCCAATCCATCATTTCCTTTCGGAAGATGACCGGTTAATTTCCCTTTTTCCGGGAAAACGGGTTGGCCATTTACACCAATATATTTAGGAAGTTTTTCTAAATTATATTTTGATTCTATAATTTCGTTTACCCGTTCATTTAAGTTATTTTCAATAATATATTTTTCGCATTGCTGATCAATTGCAGCGTTTAAAAAGAACGCCAGTACCATAGGAGCAGGACCATTGATCGTCATGCTTACAGAAGTTTTCGGATCGCAAAGATTAAAACCGCTATACAGTTTTTTTGCGTCGTCAACTGTTGCAATGCTCACGCCGCTGTTACCAACTTTTCCATAAATATCAGGTCGGATTTCGGGGTCTTCCCCATAAAGTGTAACGCTGTCAAACGCAGTGCTAAGGCGCTTTGCAGGCTGACCCAGGCTTACATAATGAAATCTCCTGTTGGTTCTTTCGGGGCCGCCTTCGCCGGCAAACATTCGAGTAGGATCTTCTTCTGCCCGCTTCAAAGGAAAAACACCGGCAGTGTAAGGAAATTTTCCCGGAAAATTTTCCTGCAATCTCCACATTAAAATATCGCCCCAATCTTTAAATCTCGGAACAGCAATTTTAGGGATTTTTGTATGCGAAAGAGATTCAACAAACAATGGTTGTTTGATAATTTTTCCTCTCACATTGTATTCAAAAAATTCTTTTTGATAAAGAGATTTTACATCTTCCCATTCATCCAACAATTTTTTACAAACAGGCAACAACTTTTTTTCTATTATTGACTTTTTATCTTCTAAAACATTTAAAAAAATTGCAGTTTTTTCTTCATCATTTGAAGAACTATTTTCAAAAGTTTGCAATGTTCCGGTTAGTTGGTATAGTTGCGTCGCAATAGCAGCCTGCTCTTCAGCCAATTTATTATAATGGGTAATTTCTTCCGTGATCTCTGCAAGATAACGAACCCGCTGTGGCGGAATAATTGCAGCGCCATGACTTTCACTTCTTAAAGGCGCATGATATTTTTTCCATTCGCGGCCGGCTTTTGTATTTACTTCATCAATAATTTTATTAAATAATTCATTGCATCCCGGATCATTAAATGTTGAAGCCACCGTTCCTATCACCGGTAATTCATTATCCTTCGCGGTCCACAAGCCATGATTCCGCTTATATTGTTTTCTCACATCGTGTAAAGCATCCAATGCACCGGCTTTATCAAATTTATTGATGCAAACAATATCTGCATAATCAAGCATGTTGATCTTCTCTAACTGAGACGCAGCGCCATATTCAGGCGTCATCACATACATACTCACATCGCAATGATCAAGAATTGAAGCATCGCTTTGTCCTACGCCAGCACTTTCAAGAATAATAAAATCATAACCCGCCACCTTACAAATATCCAGCGCTTCCTGAACATAATTACTCAATGCTTTATCATTCTCACGTGTAGCAAGCGAACGCATATAAGCACGGGGATGGTGAATGGAATTCATGCGGATACGATCGCCTAATAATGCACCACCGGTTTTTTTTCTTGAAGGATCAACAGAAATAACCGCAATGGTTTTATCAGAATAGGTACTTAAAAAACGGCGCACAATTTCATCGGTTACGGAAGATTTGCCCGCGCCACCTGTGCCGGTAATTCCGAGAACAGGCGCGATAACTTTAGCGTCAGCACCTTTTTTTAATTTTCCATTCCCATTTTCTAAAATTTTTACCTCTTCGCCATTTTCTGCATGGGTAATTGATGTCGCAACCGATTTTATATCGCGCCATTCATCTAAAATAAATTTTCCATTATGACCATTGGATTGTTTTAATTTTTCTTCAGAAGGCTGTTGTGATTTTTTAATTACTTCTTCAATCATTCCCTCCAATCCTAATTTTCTTCCATCATCTGGGGAATAAATTTTCGTAATTCCATAAGCTTCCAGTTCAGCAATTTCAACAGGTAAAATCGTTCCTCCGCCCCCTCCAAAAATTTTGATATGACCATATCCATTTTGATCGAGGAGATCTTTCATGTATTTAAAAAACTCAACGTGGCCGCCCTGGTAGCTTGTTATAGCAATGGCATTGGCATCTTCTTCAATCGCACATTCAACAATTTCATGAACACTCCTGTTATGTCCAAGATGAATAATTTCTGCGCCTTTACTTTGCATAATCCTGCGCATAATATTGATAGCCGCATCGTGCCCATCGAACAATGAAGCAGCTGTTACAATTCTTACTGTATGATTTTTTATATCCGGCATTTAATTTATTTTTTTACACGAATTTTTCGGTTTGTAAAATTACAACTAAAGAAAGGGAAAATAAATTAACTCAGTCTTAAAATAGAACAATTTAAGAGAGATATTTTAGATGATTATAAAACTTAATTAAAATAGAAAATGTATTAAGAGAAGCAATAAATCAATTTTATGTTTAAAAAAAATCCATTTCTTTACTCAAATCATTTTAAACGTTAACTCAGCAAATTCCTCCACACTCAAAGTTTCCGCCCGGCGGTCGAAAAATTTATCCTCAAGAATATCTTTTGGAATTAAACTTTTTACACCATTTCTTAAAGTTTTGCGGCGTTGGTTAAACGCAGTTTTTACCAAAACCCAAAATGCCCTTTCACTTTTTACAGGCAAATAATTTTTACGCGCAGTTAACCTAATCACGCCACTTTGAACTTTTGGCTGGGGAGTAAAAGATTCATTTCCTACAGAAAATAAATATTCTACTTTATAATAGTATTGCAAAAGAACGCTTAAAACTCCGTAGATTTTATTACCTTCTTTTGACGCAGCCCGCTCTGCCACTTCTTTCTGGAACATTCCTATTACTTCAGGTACATATTCTTTCCATTCAAGTATAGTAAATAAAATTTGTGTAGAAATGTTATAAGGAAAATTTCCAATCACAGAGAAAGGTTCATCAAAAGGACGATCCATTCCCAAAAAACTTCTATGGATCAAATCATTTCCCAAAGAAGGAAATTGCTTAAGAAGATAGGCCACTTTTTCTTCATCAAGTTCTACTGCTTTAAAATGAATGTTCGGAATTTTTATTAAATGTTTAGTAAGTGCACCACCACCCGGTCCAACTTCCAGTAAATTTTTAAAAGGATGTTGCATCAAAGCGGCAATAATTTTTTCTACCACTTTTTCATCTTTTAAAAAATGCTGGCCGAGAGATTTTTTGAGTGTGTGCATGGATTGCAAATTAAGGATAAGTTACTCAGCTAATTCATTGGTTGGTAAATACGTTTTCTAATTATTTGTTTGTTTACTGTAATTTTCACCTGTTCAAATTTTCTACTATTTCAAATTGACACTTTGATCTATCCAACTAAAGGCATTGTTTTGCGAACGATAAAATATGGCGAGACCAGCATTATCGCTCATATTTTTACGGAATTCTTCGGCATACAATCTTATTTGGTAAATGGCGTGCGCACCTCGGGTAAAAGTGGTAGAGCACATTTTTTTCAGCCTTCTTCCATTCTTGAATTGGAAGTTTATCACAATGATCTAAAAAATCTGCAACGAATAAAAGATGTAAAATGGGATGTTCTTTATAAAAATTTTTTAAGCGATGTGACAATAAATTCAGTTGCACTTTATAT
>JBEPVG010000139.1:0-5818 GCA_041691175.1 Chitinophagaceae bacterium | reverse complement strand
AATTAAATCAGGATAATCCTTTATGGGCATGTAATCTTGGATAAACATGCGCAGAGCCCGGGCTTCAGGATTATCTGGAATTAATAGACTATCAAGATCCAAACCTAAAATGTTAGCAGTAAAAGCGGGTAAAAAATCAGGATATTTTTGCAGAATACTTTTCATGGATTGCGCAACTCTTGTGGTATCCATAGCAAAAAAATCCTTTTCAAATCTCCTTGTCTCCAGGGTTATCTTTACTGATGAAACGTCTGGAATATTTTTATCGTTTTTGCATGAAAAAAAAATTATGGCAGCAAATAATGGAATAAAAAAATTTCTCATACCCCAAATAAAAGCAAAAAAGCAAAGACAATTTTGTTAAATGAAAAATAAATGAAGATTTTATTCTGCTTAATTTTACCACATGAAAATTTTTCTTGCGCAGCAGAATTATCACATTGGTAATTTCGAAAACAATTTGGATAAAATACTTAAGGCGATTGAGGTTGCAAAAAAAGCAAATGCAGATTTGATCGTGTTTAGCGAAATGTGCATTTGCGGATATCCTGCCCGCGATTTTTTAGATTTTAATGATTTTATCAACAAATGTTACGAGAGCATTGAAAAAATAAAACAACATGCGGACACGATCGGTGTTATTGTTGGTTCCCCGGATAGAAACCTTGCAAAAGAAGGGAAAGATCTTTTTAATGCAGCCTTTTTTCTTTATGAAAAGGAAATAAAAAGTGTGGCTCATAAAACATGTTTACCAAATTATGATGTGTTTGACGAATACCGTTATTTTGAACCAGCTTATAACTGGGAAACATTCAAATTTAAAGGGAAAAGAATTGCGCTGACAATCTGTGAGGACATCTGGAATCTCGGCGACAACCCACTATACCGCGTTTGTCCAATGGATATTTTAATGAAGCAGGAACCGGATTTAATAATCAATATTTCTGCGTCGCCATTTGATTATACCCACGCTGAGGACAGAAAAGCGACGGTAAAATCGAATGTTTTAAAGTATAAGATTCCACTCATTTATTGCAATGCAGTTGGAAGCCAAACGGAAATTATTTTTGATGGAGTTTCATTATGTTTTGATAAAGATGCTAATCTTTGTTGCGAACTTTCTCAATTTAAAGAAGAAATAAAAGAGGTAATTCTGAATGACAATGGAACTTTTAATTCTACGATATTGATTCCCGCAAAAGCCGTTCCTGGCGAGCTTTTAGAGCCAATTCGGTTTGTCCCTTCATTAAATATTTCCCAGGTGCATGATGCAATCATTTTAGGAATAAAAGATTATTTCTCAAAGATGGGTTTTACTAAATCAATCATTGGAAGCAGCGGCGGGATAGACAGTGCTGTAACGATTGCATTAGCCTGTGAAGCTTTGGGAAAAGAAAACGTGAGGGCAATTTTAATGCCTTCTGAATATTCAACTTCTCATTCGATTTCTGACGCAGAAAAGCTGAGTAAAAATCTGGGGAATCCATATGATATTATCCCTATAAAAAATATTTATAATGAATTTTTAACTGAGCTAAAGCCAGTTTTTAATGAACTTCCATTTAGCGTAGCCGAAGAAAATATCCAGGCGAGAACGAGAGGCGTTTTATTGATGGCGGTGGCAAATAAGTTCGGTTATATTTTATTAAACACTTCCAACAAAAGTGAATTGTCCGTAGGTTATGGAACCTTGTATGGCGATATGGCTGGAGGACTCAGTGTTTTAGGCGATTGTTATAAACAGCAGGTGTATGAACTTGCAAAATTTATCAACTCAAAAAAAGAGGTGATTCCCAAAAACATTCTTGAAAAAGCACCTTCAGCAGAATTAAAACCGGAACAAAAGGACATTGACAGTTTACCGCCTTACGAAATTCTTGACCAAATTTTGTATCAATATATTGAAAGAGTTCAAGGCCCTGATGAAATAAAAGCGCTTGGTCTTGATGTGGATCTTGTAGACAGGATTCTAAAAATGGTGAATAAAAACGAATACAAACGTAATCAATTTTGTCCGATCATCCGTATTTCTCCAAAGGCTTTTGGAACTGGAAGAAGGATGCCAATCGTAGGGAATTATTTAAATTAATTTTTATTAAAAAATGAGAAGAATTATATGGTAGTCCCGACAAGAATCGAACTTGTATCAAAAGTTTAGGAAACTTCTATTCTATCCATTGAACTACGGGACCAAATGTATAAAGGACGGCAAAATTAATGGAATTTTTTTTAAGGAAAATAGGTAAGTAATTTGCAGAACAAATAAGAAATTATGGCTTTACTTTTTGAACCGATACAGATAAGGAATATTACTTTAAAAAACAGGATCGTCGTTTCTCCAATGTGTCAATATTCCAGTGTAGATGGCTTTGCAAACGATTGGCATTTGGTGCATTTGGGCACTCGGGCTGTTGGTGGCGCTGCGCTTGTTTTTACAGAAGCAACCGCAGTTTCTCCGGAAGGAAGAATATCACCGGATGATTTAGGAATTTGGAAAGATGAACACATTTCTTTTTTAAAAAAGATTACAGATTTTATAAAAGAGCAAGGATCCATACCGGGAATACAATTGGCGCATGCTGGCAGAAAAGCGAGTCAATTAAGCCCGTGGAAAGGCCGCCGCTCTTTGAGAGAAAATGAAGGCGGCTGGCAAACAGTAGCGCCTTCTGCTATTCCATTTAGAGAAGGAGAACCGATGCCGAAAGAAATGACAAAGGACGAAATTGCTCAATTGATAAAAGATTTTGGCAACGCTACAAAAAGAGCCATAGAAGCCGGCTTCAAAGTTTTTGAAATACATGGAGCACACGGATATTTGATTAACGAATTTTTATCTTCGACTTCCAATCACCGCACGGATGAATATGGCGGTTCATTTGAAAACCAAATTAGATTATTATTGGAAATAGTAGATGAAATGAGAAGTATTATTAAAAATGAATTACCACTTTTTGTTCGGATCTCTGCCACAGAATGGGTAAATGACGGCTGGAATGAAAATGATTCTGTTATTTTATCAAAGATTTTAAAAGAACATGGAACAGATGTGATTGATTGTTCAACAGGAGGCAATTCGCACGAACAAAAAATACCGGTGGCTCCTTTGTACCAGGTTCCTTTTTCTGAAAAAATAAGAAAAGAATCAGGGATACTAACGGGAGCAGTGGGAATTATTACTACTGCTGCAGAAGCCGAGCAAATTCTTGAAGAACAAAAAGCAGATCTAATTATTTTGGCAAGACAATTATTACGAGATCCATATTTTACTCTTCATGCAGCCAAAGAATTGGACGTTGATCTATCCTGGCCATTACAATATGACCGGGCAAAAATTTGAAAATGATTTTAGGTAAAATAAACCTGTAAATACCAAAAGCCTTCTCTAAATATGGAGAAGGCTTTTTTTATCGAAAGGTTAGAAAATTTTGTGGCTTTATCTTCCATCTTTTTTATCCTTACTTCTTCCAATAATGTATCCACCTGTGGCACCTACAGCGGCACCTACAGCGGCACCCGTACCTTTATGTTTGGAAATAATGGCACCACCGACTGCTCCGGCTGCTCCACCAATTACAGCACCTTGTGCGGCCTTACTCCAACCTTTTTTTCTGGTGCTTTGGGTGGTGGATGTTGAAGTAGACGAATTGGAACCGCTTGTGGAAGTTGCCGTAGAAGATTGGGGTGAATGAGTTGATGTAGAATGTGTTACATGAGTTTCTTTGGCTACCGGAACTGTATTTGTCTTCCTGAAATTACTTGAGTCAGTTAATGTACTATTGTTATAGGCCGCCGTATCGCTTAGTAACTGAATATTCCTTGTCTGCGAATCCTTATTGCTTTTACAGGCAGAAAAAGCCAGTAATAGAATAAAAGGAAAAAGAATTTTTTTAATTATATTCATAATATTTAGTGTTGATGAATATTGCTTAAATAGAGAAAATGATGCCAACCTTTAACCACTCGTTGTAAATTGTTAAAATCTGGTCACGAATCATGGAGTATTTGGCATTTTTAGAAAAAAACCTTGGATTTTGAAACAAGGTTTTTAATATAATTTGAATCTGCTTTATTCGAGAACAAATCGATTGTCCTTTTTGTCCATTTTATTTCCAATTATATAACCACCGGCGGCTCCAGCTATTCCACCAATCACAGCCCCCAAACCTTTTTTCTTGCTGATTACAGCGCCGCCCACAGCGCCTGCTACTCCTCCAATAATTGCCCCTTGTGTAGCCTTATTCATTCCCTTCTTCTTTTCGACATCTGTTGGAGTTCCTGTTGAAGCGGTTTGTGACTTGCCTGATGAAGAACTGTTATCAACTGTGGGACTTTGTGTACTGGTAGGAGCAACAATTGGTGGCGTTACAACAGGGGATGTAGTCACAACTGGAGGAACAGTTGCTATTTGTTTAGAGGCAGAAGCTGCAGTTCTTTTTACTACGCTTTTTGTTCTTATAATCTGCATTGGCTTTTCAGAGACTTTTTGGGGAATTATTTCTGCCTGAACGGCAGTGTTTGTATCAGAAAACACATTGTTATGATACGCGGTTGAATCTGACAAAAGTCTTATATCGCGGTTTTGATTGTTCAAACCTGGATCGCTTTTACACGCTACAAAACCCGTAATAACAAAAATCGTAAGTAATAAATTTTTCATGGTTTTAGTTTTTGTATTAATAATATTTTTTAAAATCTTTCTTGCTTTCAAAATAATAGATTGAAATAGATGTTGTTTGTTTAATTGTGAAATTTCTAAATTAGTATTTTAACAAAGAACATAGAGGAGAAGTAGTTTTTATTTATCTTCATTCTTTAATCAATCTATTTTATGAAAAAAATAATTTTCTTCATTTCTTTCTGCTGTTTTTTTATAATTGGCTTTTCTCAAAATTATCCAAGCAGCTATACTGACGGCAAGTATATTACTGTAAACGGTGCGAAATTGTATGTGGTATTGGTCGGTCACGGCGACCCTTTAATTATCATTCCTGGGGGCCCTGGCGGTGCTCATCCTGGTTATCGGGCGTTTGACTCTTTAGCAAAAGATAACGAAATCGTATATTTTGATGCATTTGGAAGAGGTAAAAGTGACACAGCAAAGGATGTAAAAGAATATTCGCTGGCACGCGATATTGAGGACATTGAAGGATTGAGGAAAGCACTTCATTTCGAAAAATTAAATGTGCTCGGCCATTCTTATGGTGGCCTGGTAGCGCAGGGTTATGCATTAAAATATCCGGATCATGTAAATCACCTGATTCTTGCAAATACCTTTCACAGTTATATTATGTGGCAAAAAAATGATGACAACAGCAATCATGAAATTCAAACCAATTATCCTGAAGTTTGGGATTCTTTAATGATCATTCGTGAAGCGGGCGCAGTCTCCAGCGATCCGGAGCATCAAAGACTATATGGGAAAGTACCTTACGGATTTTTATATGCTTATAATCCCAATAACTTTCTGTCGCGGGGACAAAAGCCCTATCCCAATTCTTTTAATTCAAAATTGTATTATCAAATGGTGGGAAAAGATGGGGATTTTATTGTTGGAAGTGATATTGGTAATTTCGATTACCGCAAGGATTTAAAAAATTTAAAGATGCCTGTTTTGATTTATGGCGGTAGGTATGATCGCGTGGCCGTGCCTGCTATGATGGAAAAATATAAAGAATATTGTCCGCAGGCAAAGTTTGTAATGTTTGAAAGATCAGGTCACAATCCACAAATAGAGGAGCCCGCCAAATTATTTGCGTTGATAGAAAGTTTTTTGCATGAAGAAAAGTAAGGCGCAGGCTATATGATTTATTTTTTTTTA
>JBEPVG010000138.1:0-5819 GCA_041691175.1 Chitinophagaceae bacterium | reverse complement strand
GTCCAGATTGCTTTTGGAGATAAAAAAGAAAAGCATACCCTCCTCTCAGAAAAAAATCACTTTGCCAAAGCAAACACACCGGCAAAAAAATTCGTAAAAGAAATCCGCGATAGCGAAACAGACAAAAATGTTGGTGACATCATTGGAGTTGAAATATTTGCCGAAGGCGATAAAATATCTGTTGTAGGCACCACCAAAGGAAAAGGTTTCCAGGGTGTTGTAAAGCGTCATGGCTTTCATGGCGTAGGTGAAGCTACTCACGGCCAACACGACAGATCAAGAGCTCCGGGCTCTATTGGTGGATCCTCATATCCTGCCAGAGTATTTAAAGGCATGCGCATGGCGGGCCGCATGGGAAATGATAAAGTGCAGATGAAAGGCCTTAAAATCGTTAAGATTTTCCCAGAAAAAAATTATTTATTAATTAGTGGTTCGGTTCCCGGACACAACGGTTCGATCGTTTTAATCCAGAAATAATATGCAAGTAGATATAATCAATATAG
Source organism: Chitinophagaceae bacterium (assembly GCA_041691175.1). Classification (GTDB taxonomy): domain Bacteria; phylum Bacteroidota; class Bacteroidia; order Chitinophagales; family Chitinophagaceae; genus Ginsengibacter. The sequence goes on along the minus strand of JBEPVG010000138.1, from coordinate 5,316 downwards.
AAGGACAAAAAACTGGCAGAACGATTGACCTGCCGGAAGAAATTTTTGGCGCAGAGCCAAACAGCCATGTAATTTGGCTTGCTGTGAAACAGTATCTTGCTGCGCAACGACAGGGAACACATAAAGTGAAAACCCGCGCAGAAGCTAAAGGCTCATCCAAGAAACTTGTTAAGCAAAAAGGAACCGGCGGCGCCCGTAAAGGGAATCTTCGTAACCCATTGTATAAAGGGGGTGGTACTGTCTTCGGCCCTAAACCACACGGATATGACATCAAAGTAAACCGAAAAGTAAAAGATTTGGCTAAAATTGGTGCGCTGAGTGCAAAAGCAAAAGACAATAAAATAATTATCGTTGAAGATGCTTTTGTACAAATGGAAAAGCCGGCTACGAAACAATTTAACAAGATGTTACTTACAATTAATGGAGGAAGCAGAAAATCATTATTTGTGATGCCTGAATATAATGAAATTGTTTATAAAAGTTTCCGAAATGTTCCTTCAATTTGCGGTACTTTATTAAGCGATATTAATACTTATGATATTGTAAATGCAGATTCCCTGGTATTTACAGAAGGCGCTGCAAAAATATTTGTAGAAGAAAATAAAGAGGGAGCAGAAGCATAAAAAAACCTGGCTCAGTAAACGAACAAATAATTAAATTTTTCAAAATAGAATAATGAAATCATCAGATGTTTTAATAAAGCCGGTACTTTCAGAAAAGGTAAATCGCCTTTCGGAAAAATACAATCGTTATACGTTTATCGTAAACAGAAAGGCAAATAAACTTGAGATAAAGAAAGCGGTTGAGGAATTTTATGGAGTGGGCGTAGAAGACGTAAACACTTTAACAATGCCTTCTAAAGTAAAACAGCGTAACACAAAAGCGGGTTTACTTAAAGGCCGTAAACCTGCAAAAAAGAAAGCCATCGTTACAGTATCTGAAGGTGATACGATTGATTTGTATGGTAATATTTAAATTTTAGAATTATTAATTATAAAAAGATTGAGGTTTCAGAACCGAAAATCGAAAATCGAAAATCATGGCTTTAAGAAAATACAAACCGACTACCGCAGGAACCCGTTGGAGAATTGGCAATGCCTATTCTGAAGTAACGACCAACGTTCCTGAAAAAAGCCTGGTAGAAATGGTACATCACACTGCAGGCCGCAATGCGCAAGGTCGCAGAAGCATGCGTTATCTTGGAGGCGGACACAAAAAAATGTATCGTATTGTTGATTTTAAGAGAAATAAAAAAGACATTCCTGCAACTGTAAAAACGATTGAGTACGATCCGAACCGCAGTGCTTTCATCGCTTTAATTAATTTTGTTGATGGTGAAAAAAGGTACATCATTGCTCCACAAGGATTACAGGTTGGCGCTACGATAATCAGCGGCGATTCAGTGGCTCCTGAATTGGGAAATGCATTGCAGTTGAAAAATATGCCTTTGGGTACAGTAGTTCATAATATTGAAATGCAACCGGGGCAAGGTGGAAAATTAGCAAGAAGCGCAGGCTCTTCAGCGCAACTGGCCAACAAGGAGGAAAAGTATGCAATTTTAAAAATGCCAAGTGGTGAATTGAGAAAAATATTAATCAATTGTTACGCAACAGTAGGGGTAGTTTCTAACAGCGACCATAGCCTGGAAAGCAAGGGTAAAGCAGGAAGAAACCGGTGGAAAGGAATCAGGCCGCGAACGAGAGGTGTGGCGATGAACCCGGTTGACCATCCGATGGGTGGAGGCGAAGGAAAAGCATCCGGTGGGCATCCACGCAGCAGAACTAATAAATATGCGAAAGGTGAAATCACCCGAACTCGTGGTAAAGGTTCTGATAAAATGATTATCCAGAGAAGGAATGGTAAGAAGTTGCCGAATAAATAGGCTGAAAGCTAAAGGCAGAAGGTGAAGGTAAGGCAGGTAAATTATAAATAAAGTTTTTAAATCGTACATCGTACATCTAAAATCGAACATAAACAATGGCTCGTTCAATCAAAAAAGGTCCTTATGTAGAAGCAAAGCTCGAAGATAAAGTGCTTGGCATCAACGAAGGAAAATCAAAGAAAGGTGTTATCAAAACATGGTCACGCAGGTCAACAATTACGCCTGACTTTGTAGGCCACACTTTTGCAGTACATAATGGAAATAAATTTATTCCGGTTTATGTGACTGAATTTATGGTAGGCCATAAATTAGGTGAATTTGCACCAACAAGAAATTTTAAAGGACATTCAAGTAAAAAGATTGCATAAATAGGTGAAAGGTGCCAGACTGAAGGTGCCGGGTGCCGTTATCAAGAAATAAAATTAATATGGAAGCAGTAGCAAAACTTAATAATTATCCGACATCGCCACGCAAGATGCGTTTGCTGGCGGATTTAATTCGTGGACTGGAAGTAGAAAAAGCTTTGGGTATTTTACAATTCAACCCAAAACATCCTGCTGTGCCGATGTATAAATTATTAAAGAGCGCCATTAATAACTGGGAACAGAAAAATGCTGATGAAAAAGTGGAAGATGCCGGCCTGGTTGTAAAAACAATTATGGTGGATTGTGGCAGAGTGATTAAGAGAATGCGTCCGGCTCCTCAAGGTCGTGGATACCGCATTCGCAAGCGCAGTAATCATGTAACGATTGTAGTAGATAGCATTAACAGCAATTCAATACCTGGAATAAAACAGCATAAAGCGAAAGTCGAGGCTGCGCCGGTTGAAGAACAGGCAACGGTGGTAAAAAAAGGAACCACAAAAAAACCTCTGGCAAAAAAGGCAGCGCCAAAAAAAGAAACCGTGAAAAAAGAAGCAACAACTAAAAAAGCAAAACCGTCAGTAGAAAAAACTGAAAAGGCAACAAAAGACAAAAACACAAATAAATAAAAACCGAATAATGGGTCAAAAAGTAAATCCGATTGGGAACAGGCTGGGAATCATCCGTGGATGGGACAGTAACTGGTTTGCAAATCCAAAAGATTATGGTAAAAAATTGATTGAAGACGACAGGATCAGGACCTACCTGAATGCCCGTATTAATAAAGGCGGCATTTCTAAGATTGTCATTGAGCGAACGCTCAATAAATTGATAGTAACTATTCATACTTCAAAACCAGGAATTATCATCGGAAAAGGTGGTGGAGAAGTGGACCGCATCAAAGAAGAATTGAAAAAATTGACGGGAAAAGAAGATGTGCAGATAAACATTCTGGAAATTCGCCGCCCTGAATTAGACGCTGCGATCGTAGCTGATACCATTGCGAAGCAAATTGAAAACCGTATCAACTATAAAAGAGCAATCAAAATGTCTATCGCATCTGCTTTAAGAATGGGTGCAGAAGGAATCAAAGTAAGAGTAGGTGGCCGTTTGGGAGGAGCCGAAATTGCACGCAGTGAAGAAATTAAACAAGGTCGTACTCCATTGCACACATTAAGAATGGATATTGATTATGCGAGCCTTTTTGCACAAACAGTTTATGGCAAAATAGGAATAAAAGTTTGGATTTGTAAAGGTGAGGTATTGGCAAAAAGAGATTTAAATCCAAATATTATTGCCGGAGGCGGAAAGAACGAGCATGAACAACATGGTGGTGACAGAAGAGGCGGTGGATTTGGCGACAGAAGAGGTGGAGGAGATCGCGGTGATAGAAGAGGCGGAGGCGGCGGAGATAGAAGAGGTGGCAGTGGTGGCGGAAGAAGGTAATAATTAGGGCAACCGACTATCAGAAAACTATAAATAGATTTTAAAAAATATTTCGAAAGTTTTATTGCTATTGCAGTAAACAAACAAATAAACGAAAATTATGTTACAGCCAAAAAGATCGAAGCATAGAAAAATGCAGAAAGGCCGTATGAAGGGCGATACAAAACGTGGAGACACCATTGCTTTTGGAAGTTTTGGTTTAAAAGCGCTTGATTCTGTGTGGTTAACCAACAAGCAGATTGAATCAGCGAGGCAGGCATTAACCCGTCACATGAAACGTGAAGGAAATGTTTGGATCAGAGTTTTTCCTGATAAACCAATTACTAAAAAGCCTGCTGAAGTGAGAATGGGTAAAGGTAAAGGTAATCCTGAAGGATGGGCAGCAGTAGTTCAGCCGGGAAGAATCATTTTTGAAGCAGATGGTGTTCCAATGCAGGTAGCAAAAGAAGCTTTTGAACTGGCAGCGCAAAAATTGCCAATTCAAACAAAATTTGTAGTGAGCAGAGATTATGTTGCGTAATTAATTAGCTCAAGCGCAAATGAGAAAACAAAATATCGAATTATCAAATTAAAAAAATGTCAAACAGAAACGATTTCGTAAACAGCCTGAAAACCATGAGTGAGCAGGACCTTAAATCAAGGATTGCCGAAGATGAGTTACGAATTAAAAAATTAAAATTTGCGCATGCGGTTTCTCCTTTGGAAAATCCGATGACCATACGCGATGTAAGAAAAGATCTTGCACGAACAAAAACAGAGTTAAGAAAAAAACAATTAATAAGCTAATTAGCTGATGTGCTAAAGTGCTGATTAAAAAATCAACAAAAATGACCGAAAGAAATTTAAGAAAAGTAAGGACTGGCGTAGTTTCCAGTAACAAAATGGATAAATCCATTACGGTAAAAGTAGAAAGGAAAGTAAAGCATCCACTCTATGGAAAGTTTGTGAAAAAAACTACCGGTTTTCATGCTCATGATGAGAAGAACGAATGCAACATCGGTGATTTGGTTAAAATAATGGAAACGAAACCATTAAGCAAAACAAAACGCTGGAGATTGGTAGAAGTGATTGAGAAAGTTAAATAGAATTTTAAATTAATAATTGTTTTAAATGCCAAAAGCTTCATGCTAAAGGCTCAAAGCTAAAAAAATGATACAGCAAGAAAGCAGGCTAAATGTAGCAGATAACAGTGGCGCCAAAGAAGTGTTGTGCATCCGTGTATTGGGAAATTCAGGCCAGGATTATGCACACGTTGGCGATAAGATTGTGGTAACGGTAAAAGATGCTATTCCTGCAGGAGGAATTAAAAAAGGAACAGTGAGCAAAGCCGTAATTGTTCGCACCAAAAATAAATTGCGCAGAAAAGATGGTTCTTACATCCGTTTTGATGATAATGCTGTTGTGCTCTTAAACGCAGCAGACGAACCAAGAGGAACCAGGATTTTTGGGCCGGTTGCGCGTGAATTGCGCGACAAGGGTTATATGAAAATCATTTCCCTGGCACCAGAAGTATTATAATATAAATTGTATCTTTGCACCCCTTTAAAAAAAAGGGTTTTTAATAAGTAATTAATAAAGAAAAATATTTGTAAAAATTGAAGAAAAGATTTAAACCGAAGTACAACA
>JBEPVG010000137.1:0-5819 GCA_041691175.1 Chitinophagaceae bacterium | reverse complement strand
ATGTACATCCCCGGACGCAACCGGATATGATCTTTCCAATCAAGACTTTTTATAGATTCTTCGTTGTAATCAAACAAGTTTTTATCAGCCATTTAATTTTTTAATTTTTTTTTACAAAAAAAAGAAATTTTCAACAATTATTTTTCGTTGATTTTTGAACAACACTATTCTGCCAAATATACTTAAAGGGAAAAGTAAATAATTGCGAATGTTTTAAACAGGTTGTGAAAAACAATTGTAAAAAAATATTGAACTTATTCCTTCGTCTACCCAATAGATTATCCCAACGATACTTTTTGGAACATAAATTGTACAACATAATTTTTATTGTTCAAATTAAATCAACCAGAAAATGAAAATTTCAAAAATTCTACTTGCCGCTTTTATTACGTCGGCTGTTTCTTTTATTGGCTGTAAGCCAAAAGATTCAACTGTTCAAAAAAACATCACTGAAAAATTTGCAGCCACTCCAGAATGTGCAGGTGCAACGGCCACTGTAAATGATGGCGTAGCCACTTTAACGGGCGAAGTAAAAGATGATATGTGCAAAAGCACTACAGAAACTACAGCAAAAGATGTGAAAGGCGTAAAGTCTGTCGTAAACAATTTAACCGTAACTCCGCCAGCCGCTCCTGCAGCCGCAACCGCAAGTCCGGAAAATGCAATGAGCCAGGGAGTAACCGATGCAACAAAAGATTTTCCGACAGTAACCGCTACTGTCAACAATGGTGAAATCACTTTGACCGGTAGTATAAAACGTTCAGATCTTACAAAATTAATGCAGTCTTTGAACACATTGCATCCTTCAAAAATCAATAATCAATTAACTATTAAATAAGATTAAAATGTCAGCATTACAAGATAAATATAAACAACTTATTGACGCCGCTAATACTTCCGGAGCCAGTAATTTACAGGTAAGCGAACAAGGAAATGTTTTGCATATTGATGGGGAAGTTCCTGATGGCGCCACCAAAGATAAACTTTGGGATATTTACAATAAAATCGATCCTGATTATCGTACCGGCGATCTTGCACTTAATGTAAATGTTGCTGCGGGAGCAGGGACAAAAGCAAAAGTTACTACGGATAGTACAAATCTCAATATTCGTAAAGGTCCTGGAACAGACCAGCCGGTAGTTGCAAAGGCAGCGCATAACGAAATAGTTACTTTATTAAGCAAGCCAAATGACCAATGGTGGTTGATAAAAACAGATAGCGGTGTAGAAGGATATGCTTATGCACAGTATTTGAGTCCGCAATAAAAACTAATTTAATTTTTATTAAAAGGTCGTTGAATTATTCACCGACCTTTTTTTAGATAAAATAAGAATTGACGAAAAATGTTAGTTTACTACAAATTGAAATCAAATTTTAATATATTTTATTTCATTCTCGAATGCGATTTTATAAAATCACTCACCAGATAACTGATCAACTTTCCAGTAGAAGAACTTTTTTCTCCGGTTTCTAATTTGGCAGCACCTTCACAAATATGAACATACGCAATTTTAGAATCCATCGCTGTAAAATTCATGTATTGTCGCGCATTCAAAACTGATATCCCGGAGGGAGAAGAAGCGCTGCTTAAAACATTTTCAATTGAATCCAAATCAAGTTCGATTCCCGTAAAATTATCGCCGGTAAAACTGGTTGCATGTGAAACCGCCTGAATAAAATTTCTTTTTTCATGAATAAAAATATCCTCGTAAGTAATAAAATCTGTAAAAGGATTGTTCACTAAATCTATCCAAACATTTTGTTGCAAATAATTTTCATGAACCCCAATTACACAATATTTATTCAAATATCCATCTTCATCCGCATAACGAAATGCATTACCGGAATGCCTTCCTTCTATGGGGCGATAATCTGTGTGTGCGTCTAAATTGACACAGTTAATTTGAGCCAGTTGCAAAAGCTCTGCTTTGTACAATCCTTTTGCTGCGCCCTTTATAGCCGGATAAGCATTGTTATGGCCACCACCAATTATTATCGGAATTTTTTTATTTTGAGAAATTATTTTTACCATTTCTTCCACCGCCTCATCTATTTTGCGTACAAAAGAACGATAAGCAATTATTTTTTCTTCATCAGTAGCTGCATTCACATTTATTAATTTTAGCGCATCGGTAAAATCAAAATAACCAGCAAGAAAAATGTTTTCACCACTCAAAAAATCATTGCTTTGAATATTTAAAAAAGAATCGAGAAATGAATACCACGCTGAATCTGCACCACCTTTTCCCAGGTTTGCTCTTACACCAATATCTTCAGGAATTCCGAAAACAATATACTTCGCTGCTGTTTCCGAAATGGTTTTTTCAAAATCTCCGGAGCTGTCGCAAAGAACTATTTCCCCCAATTTTGTCTCAAACTTTCTAAGATGTGTAAGAGATAGAATTTCCGGCTTGTCAAATCGTATAAATTGTGCAGGCATATAAAAAATTCAAAAGATTAAATAAATATTTTTAGATAAATGAACCATTAATCATCACTTTATCAATTAAGTTATTTCCAAAAGAATAAGGAAGATAAGCAAGAGAAGGCACAGGTTTGCTAAAAATAAGATTTGCCTTTTTTCCAACTGAAATACTTCCGTAATCCTTTTCAATCTCCATTGCGCAGGATCCGTTTGTTGTTGCTGCGTTTATAGCTTCCTCAGGAAGCATTTTCATTTGAATACAAGCCAGTGAAATAACAAAGTTCATATTTCCGGATGGCGAAGAGCCGGGATTAAAATCAGAAGCGAGAGTAACGGCAGCGCCGGCATTGATAAGACTTCGCGCAGGTTGTAAAGGCATTCTTAAAAAAAATGCTGCTGAGGGCAAAAGTGTAGAAGCACCTTCATATTTTCCCAATAAATCAATTTCTTTTTGAGTCAAAGTTTCTAAATGATCGAGTGATATAGCATTCAGAGAAATACCCGTTTCAATACCGCCAACACTGTTCAATTGATTAACATGAAGTTTTGGTTTTAAACCAAAACTTTTTCCAGCTTCGCAAATAACTTTCATTTCTTCGGCAGAAAAAAATCCTTCTTCACAAAAGACATCTATATAATCAGCCAGTTTTTCCTTTGCAATAACAGGAAGCATTTCGTTAATAATAATATCAATATAATCCTGATGATTTTCTTTATATTCTAAAGGGATAGTATGAGCACCAAGAAAAGTAGATTTTATTTTTAAGGAACTCTTTTCTTTCAATTTTTTTATTACACGAAGCATTTTTAATTCTCCTTCTAACGTTAATCCATAACCGCTTTTTATTTCAATTGCTCCGGTTCCCAGTTTGCTTAATTCTTCCAATCTTTTCCATGCAGAAATAAAAAGTTCATCTCCAGATGTAGCATTTAATTTTTTTGCCGAATTGAGGATGCCACCGCCTTTCATGGCAATTTCGGCATAACTCAATCCTTTTATTTTATCAATGAACTCATCTTCACGGCTTCCCGCAAAAACAATGTGAGAGTGACTGTCGCACCAACATGGCAAGACAATTGTATTCCTTTCAACAGAAATATTTTCGTTTACAAAATGAAAATTTTCCATTGCTCCTACCTCAGCAATTGTATCATCTTCAACAATAATGAAAGCATTTTTTATGGATGGTAAAATGGCAAGTTCATCCCCACGAACAAATCCATAATTCATTCGCGTATTTGCCAATAAACTTATGTTCGTAAATATTTGTGTAGCCATATAAAGCTAAATTATGGAAAAAGGATGGGGTAACTTCGTGTTAATAATTCAAAATTGAAAGTTCATGAATAAAATCGCATTAAAATAAAAATACAACAATAACAAATAATACAAAATGTCGAACTCCCTTATAAACGAAACCTCACCTTATCTTTTGCAACATGCAGATAACCCGGTGAATTGGTTTGCCTGGAACCCTGAAACTCTAGCAAAAGCAAAACAGGGAAATAAAATATTGCTGATCAGTATTGGTTATGCTGCCTGCCATTGGTGCCATGTTATGGCCCATGAAAGCTTTGAAAAAGATGAAGTAGCCAGGGTAATGAATGAAAATTTTATTTGCATAAAAGTGGATCGTGAAGAAAGGCCAGATGTTGACCAGGTTTACATGAATGCTGCTTATCTCATCAACGGAAATGGAGGCTGGCCATTGAATGCACTCGCCATGCCTGATGGGAAACCATTTTTTGCAGGCACCTATTTCCCTAAAGAAAACTGGATAAAATTGCTTGAATATTTTATACAAGTTTACAATAGCGAACCAGAGAAATTAATAGAGCAGGCAGAAAATCTTTCAAAAGGAATCCGCGATATTGAACACGTTCCGATGAATACGAATTCAGTTTCATTCAACGAAAATGATTTGAATAAGATGTTCTTTCTTTTTCAAAAGAAAATTGATTTTGAACGAGGCGGCACGAAAGGCGCAATGAAATTTGCAATGCCTTCTATATGGGAATTTTTATTGCAATATCATTTTTTTTCAAAAAATAACGAAGCATTAAATGCGGTAGAAATTACTTTAAATAATATGGCAAAGGGAGGAATTTATGACCAGATCGGCGGAGGGTTTTCACGATATGCAACAGATTCCAAATGGCATGTTCCTCATTTTGAAAAAATGCTTTATGATAACGCACAGCTTGTAAGCCTTTACAGTCATGCCTTTCAGGTCACAAAAAATCCTTTGTATAAAAAAGTAGTTTATGAAACATTGGATTTTATAACCAGGGAACTTACTTCAAAAGAAGGTGGATTTTATTCTTCCTTAGACGCGGACAGCGAAGGTGAAGAAGGAAAATATTATGTATGGAGCGAAAAAGAAATCAAAAAAATTCTAAAAGATGACGCATTATTTTATTCAGATTATTATGGAATTTCACAATCGGGAAATTGGGAAGATGATAAAAATATTCCGGATATAAACTATGGGAAAATAGATTTTGCAGTAAACGAACAAATAACAGAGAAACTTAATTTACTAAATAAAAAATTATTTGAGGTAAGAGAAACCAGGATCCGGCCCGCAACCGATGATAAAATTCTTACTTCGTGGGACACCTTAATGGTAAAGGGTTTCATTGATGCTTATAAAACTTTCGGAGAAGAAAGTTTTCTTAATTCCGCGAAGCGAAATCTTGATTTCCTATTAAAAAATGTGTGTGCTGAAAATAACTCATTATTCAGAAATTATAAAAATGGCAAAGTAACTATTCCTGGCTTCTTAGATGATTACGCGTTTATGATTTCGGCTTTAATTGCATACTACGAAGTAAGTTTTGATGAATCTTTTTTGCAAAAAGCAAAAGCTTTTACAGAATATGTAAACCTGCATTTTTTAGATAAAGAATCCGGAATGTTTTTATACACCGATGACCAACACAGCAATTTGATTGCAAGAAAAATGGAAGTGACGGATAACGTGATTCCTTCATCTAACAGTGAAATGGCAAAAAATTTATTTTTCTTGAGCCTGTATTTTGATAAGAAAGATTACGAAGAAAAATCAGCTCAGTTAGTAAAAAATGTATCCAATGATTTAATGAAAAACCTCGGTTATTACAGCAACTGGGCTCAGGGAATGCTGTTGCAAATTTATCCTGAAATTGAGCTGGTTATCGTGGGGAAAGATTGGAAAGAAAAACTTTCATCGCTTCAAAAAAATTATTTACCAAATGCTATTTATTCAGGCGGAGAAAATGAAGGAACCCTTACTTTGTTAGAAAATAAATTGATTGTAGGAAAAACAATAATTTATGTGTGTAAAAATAAAAGTTGTCATTTACCTGTAGAAAATGTACCAGATGCATTAAACCAGATCTAATTACTAAAACT
>JBEPVG010000136.1:0-5822 GCA_041691175.1 Chitinophagaceae bacterium | reverse complement strand
AACTCATTGATCCCAAACGCTTTCATTGCGCCAACTTGCAGCCAGAAAAACAAAGGTGGTTTTTCCCAGAACGGTTGAAAATTTATTTGAACCCGGTGATAATTTCCGGTAACAATCATTTCGCGCGCAGATTCTGCAAAATTGATTTCGTCCCAATCAAAAAGATGAACCCTTCCAAGGAACGGAACAAAAAAAATAATCCCCGATAAAATAATTATGGTAAGATATAAATTGCTTTGTTTTTTATTTATTGGATGAGCAATTTCCATTTATAAATTTTGAGTTTGGTAAGAAAATAAAGAATAGAAACTTTCAGTACGCCCAATCCATAAGTGATACTTCTTTTCAAATTAATTGAAGAAGCTTCTTTGAAATATTTTGTAGGACAGGTGATTTCACCGATCTCAAAATCATTATAAAATATTTGCGCCACCATTTCATTATCGAAAATAAAATCATCAGAATTTTGATGATAATTTATTTTTTTCAAAACATCTTTATGATACGCGCGATAGCCGGTGTGGTATTCAGAAAGTTTTTGATTCATCATCGTATTTTGAAAAAAAGTAAGCAATCTGTTAGCAATATATTTATACAATGGCATTCCTCCTTTTAAAGCACCCTTTCCCAAAATACGGCTGGCAAATACAACTTTATACAAATCATTTCCAATAACTGAAACCATTGCCAACAGTAGCTTTGGTGTATATTGGTAATCCGGATGAAGCATAATAATAATGTCAGCTTTCAATTCAAGAGCTTTATCATAACAGCTTTTTTGGTTGCCGCCATATCCTTTGTTTTGAGTATGTTCAATGATATGTTGAATACCCAATTTTTGTGCTATTTCAATAGAATTATCAGTGCTGTTATCATCCACTAAAACCAATTCGTCCACCACATTCATAGGAATTTCGGAAATCGTTTTTTCCATAGTAAGCGCGGCATTGTAGGCGGGAAGAACAACAACAACTTTTTTACCGTTATACATTTAATAAGGAAATAAATTTTTGCAAAGTAAAGGAATCAGCCATGGATTACACAGATTCGACGGGATTAATAAATGTGAACATTGTATTTTCAAATAAAGAGTAGGAATTACTAATTCAGTTTCGAAAGATTCTACCAATAGAAATAATTTGAAGATATTATAGTTCAACCATTTATTTTTCAAAATAAGCCACACTTCCACCAACCCAATCTTTGTCCATATTATATCTCACACCAATCATTTTTCCTTTGCTCAGGCGTGCAAGATTGTTGACTGCCTGAGGTCTTGCGGCTCCTTTTTTCCAAAAATAAAAAATTCTTATTTCTGCTTTCGCCGGAATACCAGGAGTCTTTATTACATCCGCATATTTTACTTTTTTCTGCAGAATCCAGTTTTCCGGATCTTTTACTGCATCAATATCTTGTTTCGTAACATCTATTATTACTCCTTGTCCGGCAAAAGAAAATAAAGGTTTCAACACAAAGTTTTTAAGATCATCAGGAATAAGTTTTATTTCATTCAGATAAAAAGTTTTGGGAACATAAGGATGATTAATTAATGGTAAAGTGAATTTACTAATGCGATAAAACCAGTTAGGATGCGGCGCCCACTCTACATCAAAAGGTTGTGTAATATCAACCACATCACCAGGTAAATCTTTGATTTGAGTATCGAAAATAATGCGGTTATAAATTCTTTTTATTTCTATTTTTCTTCCGTCTTTTTTATAAAATAGTTTTCTTCCTTCCTGAATCAAATCTGTAAGACAAACAATTTGAATTCCCAAATAATCCTGTGTGCAATAAAAATCTATTCTTGTCTTTTGCTCGTGTGGCTTTAATTCCAGCAGAATTACATTTTCAGGATCATAACCATTTAAAATAATCTCTTTTAAAAACTCAAGATAAGAAGCTTGATCATATCCGTTTAAATAGTTAGAAAAATTTTGAGGAATCTTGAAATGCTTTGCAATTACTTCCGGATAATAAGCCTGAAATCCAAACAGGGTAGGGAATCCCTGCATTTCTACTAACTGCGGTTCCAATTCGCCATTTTCGTTTTCGCAAATACCAAAATCAAAAGCAATGAAATCTGTATGCTCATTTTCATTCGGTACCTTTTCATTTTTTGGAATTGCTCTATTGGTTATTTCTTTAAAATCCTTTTTGGTAATAATATCAACAATTGCCTCGCATGCGTTCAATATTTTATTTGTAAAATCTTTGGGAATAAAAATGGGAGTTTCGGCTACGCGAAAAGAAATATCTCCGGGGTGTTTACTTTCAAGATCAATTAAAAAATCCTGGTATTTTTTTTCGGTAAAATTTTCGTTGAACCTGGTTCTTATTTCGGGAATCATGGAGAAATTACGAATTAAAAATTAAAGAATTAAGCATAAACTTCCTGCAAAGTGTTTAATGAAATATTTAGAAAATTGGGAAGAATGTGATCGTGAGTCCACAAAATTTTATCAGGATCAGTTAGCTGCTCAATCATTGATTTCCATTTCTCAATTCCATGATTTTCAATAACAATTTTTTTCTTGTCTTTGTGTTTTAACCGGATGCTCATTCCTTCCGCATCTGCTTCTGGGTGAAACTGGGTTCCAATAAAATAATCAGTGAATCGAATTCCCATGCAAGCCCGTTCATAAGGCACGTATGGCCTTTCCTTTTCAATACATAAGATTTTTGCACCAAGTTCCTTTAAGCGATTTTCGTCCGGCTGAACTACCTGGAAATCGCGGCTGTCAACGGCATAAAAAGGATTCGGCATATTTTCAAAAACCGGTTCATTTTTCCCCGCATCCAAAAGATGGACCGGAAAAACGCCAAAGGCAGTTGAATTGCGTTTGGTTATTTTTGCCACTTTAAAATATCGACAAGCAAGTTGAAAGGAATGGCAAATAAAAAAAATAAATTTTTTCTGAATAACTTCAGGATTATTATTGTAATCCTCCATTTTTTGAAGCCATTCAAAATAAAGATTGTCCCATTCAAGCCCTTCGCTTTCTGTTGGGCTTCCTGGCCCACCGCTGCTAAAATAAATATCGTAAGAAGTATCTGGAACTTCTTTTTTCTGACGGACGTCAAATTCTTTTAACACAAGGTGGAGATTATTCTGTTCACCAAAATTCTTTATTATTCCACGTAACCCACGCATACCCTGGTTTTCGTGCCCATCATAAAGATCTAAAATTGCTATTCGTATGGTTTGTTTTTCATTAAAATTCATCATGCAAAGATAATAAAATGAAATATTTAAGGTTAGTTTACCAAAATAGTGACCTTCGGGATTTCCACTAACAATTCACATTTTAAAAACCACGGAATTTTATAGGATTTCTTTTCGTAAATTTCCTTTTCAAATTTTTAAAATTATGGGCAAAATCAACGACATCCTTAATCGTAAAGGAAGCAAATCGATTTCAGTTTTACCAGGTACTTCTGTTTTTGATGCATTAAAAGTAATGGCCGACAATAACATCGGTTCTGTAGTTGTTATGGAGGATAAAAAATTTCTAGGGATTGTAACCGAAAGAGATTATTCGCGAAAGGTAGTTTTAAAAGGAAAAAATTCATCTGACACAAAAGTGAATGAAATTATGACTTCAGAATTTCCGCTTTTAAAACCAAGTGATTCGGTTGAATATTGCATGGGACTTTTGACAAAAAATAATATCCGTTATCTTCCAGTTTTTGAAGAAAAGAATCTCGCAGGAATTATTTCAATTAGTGACGTTGTGAAAGAAACTATCATCACCCAACAACAAACTATTGATCATTTACACGATTATATTCACTCCTGATGGCCGAAAAGAATTCGGATGGAACCGTAAAAGAAACAGCCGGATTATTATAAAAAGTTTTACCAATTAATTACCTTATTCTTTACCCCTGATTTGAAAATTAAAATATCTTCGCGGCTTATGAAAACTAAAGTTTATCTGACCATTACCCCAATTATTTTCTTTGCTTTTTGTTTGTTTGCTGCCTGCAACAGTGGACAGTCTGCCACCGATCGTTCTTTGAAGGATTCAATTGCAAATAAAGAAGAAGGAATAGAAAAAGGAAAAGTGTATGAGAAAAAAACGATTGACACCGCATTGTACAATAAGCTGATGCTGAATATGGCCAACCACGATACTACCGGGAGATGGCCTGTAAAAATGCCTTATCCTTTGGCCGGCGCTATTTTTCCATTTCATCGCGTTGTTGCATTTTATGGAAATCTTTATTCCAAAAGAATGGGGATTCTTGGCGAATTACCCAAAAAAGAAATGCTGAGTAAATTAAAAAAGGAAGTTGCATACTGGCAAGCCGCTGATACTTCTATTTCTGTTATTCCGGCGCTGCACTATATCGCTGTTACCGCGCAGGGAGCACCGGGAAAAGATGGCAAACACAGAATGCGTATGCCTTTCAGCCAGATTGATTCCATTATGAATTGGGCAAATGAAATTGATGCACTTGTTTTTTTAGATATCCAGATAGGACATAGCTCTGTGAAAGATGAAGTGCCTCAATTAGATAAATATTTGCAACTTCCCCAGGTTCATTTAGGAATTGATCCAGAATTTTCGATGAAAGGCGGAAATGTTCCCGGAACGAAAATCGGATCTTTCAATGCGGGCGATGTGAATGACGCAATTGAACATTTGGCCTTTTTGGTAAAAAAATATAATCTTCCTCCAAAGATTTTGATCGTTCATCGCTTCACACAAGGCATGGTCACAAACTATCAGCAAATTAAGAAAGTTCCCGAAGTGCAGGTTGTAATGGACATGGATGGTTGGGGCGATAAGACACTAAAACGTTCTACTTATTTAAGATATATTTTTAAAGAACCTGTAGAATTTACAGGCTTTAAATTATTCTATAAAAATGACATCCGAAGCGGCGCCAACCAGCTTTACACCCCAGAGGAACTTTTAAAATTTATTCCAAAACCTATTTACATTCAATACCAATAATTTTTACTTTTTATGAAATCAAGTATGATGTTCTTCACTTTGTGCTTTTGCATTTTAAGTGCATGTCATTCTGTAAACGCCAAAAAAGAAAATGATACATCAAAAGAACCAGTGGGAAAAGATTCTAATGTAGAAATGAATACTCCTGTTGCAAGCGTAGCAACAATTCTTGCTAAGAAACAAGTTCCTGTTTTATGTTATCATCACATCAGGGAGCCGAAACCCGGACAAAGTGAAACGATGAAAAGTTATTCCGTTTCCCCTGCTCAGTTTGCCCAGCAAATGAAGGCGCTAAAAGACAGCGGTTATGAGACTATTTTGCCGAATCAATTGTATAATTATTTAGTTCATGATGGTCCGATTCCTGCTAAACCGGTGATGCTCACTTTTGATGATACCGATGAAGAACAATTTACCATTGGCTATAATGAGATGAAAAAGTATGGGTTTAAAGGCGTATTTTTTATAATGACCATCTCGATCAATCGTCCACGTTATATGACTAAAGCGCAATTAAAACAACTTTCCGATGAAGGCAACGCGGTTGAATCTCACACGTGGGATCATCACATGGTAACCAAATACCAGGGAGAAGATTGGGAAAAACAATTTGTAAAACCACGTAAAACTATTGAAGATATCACTGGCAAACCGGCTTCTTATTTTGCCTATCCTTATGGATTATGGAACGAACGTGCTATTCCTGAATTAAAAAAAGCGGGTTTTAAAATGGCGTTTAGTTTATCGACGAAAAGAGATTCTACAGAACCATTATACACAATCCGGCGAATGATTGTCCCCGGCCAATGGTCAACTCCGGGAATGATCAAATCGATGAAACAAACTTTTAAATAGTAC
>JBEPVG010000135.1:0-5825 GCA_041691175.1 Chitinophagaceae bacterium | reverse complement strand
ATTCAGGATGATGTGCGCCATGAACTTTGGCAACTTTTTCTGCATAACTTTTCAAATCAGGAATTGTTTTTTTCACATAACTGTGGTGCGTGTTCACAATGTAATCGGCAAGAAAATCAAGGCTCCAATCATTATATGGCAATGGTCTTCCAGTAAAAGAACTTTTTTCGCTGTTTTGTAATTCCTGTTCTACTTTAGTTACATCCAACCCCTTTTCAGCACAAGCTTCTTTCACAGTTTTCTTTCCACCGCAGCAAAAATCCAAACCATATTTTTTAAACACTTCAGCCTTGCGCATATCTTTTGCTACAAGTTCTCCGAGTGTTTCATCAGTGTCCCCGGCAAGCTTTTTTGAAATTTTTACCCTCCATAAGTTAGGGCCCTTTTCAAGATATTCCCAGGTAAAAATATTTCCTCTTTCGCCCAATAATTGATAGTAAAGTGGCTTAGGATCATGGTCGTTATGAATTGTCAAACTTTCACCGGCTTTCAGTTCATCAAATCTTACAAATATTGTGGGATGTTTTAGTTTGGGTTCAATTTCTGTAACGTTCAGAATGTTTTCCTTTTCTCCGGAAGTTGTACTGGTTTCAGATTCAGAATTTGCCAATTTATTTTTAGTAATTTTTATTCTAAACAGTTCCGGACCTTGTTCCAAATATTCCCAACTAAAAATATTTCCATGCATATTTTCCAATTGAAAACGAAGTGGCCTGGGATCATGATCATTATGCAAAGTGAAGCTCTCACCGGGTTCCAGTGCATCAAAGCGATTAAAAATTGTGGCATGTTTTACAGAAGGATGCAATAAAGCTGCATCAAGAATATGAGGATCTTCTTTTTTTGATTCACTATTTTTAGAGATTTTTACTTTCCATATTTCCGGGCCTTTTTCAAGATATTCCCAGGTAAAAATATTGCCTCTTTCAGCAGATAATTCATAGTATAGTGGTTTGGGATCGTGATCGTTATGAAGTATAAGACTTTCGCCTGAAATCAATTCATCAAATCTTGTAAAAATAGTTGGATGTTTTAATTTCGGTTCTAATAAAGTAACGTTTAAAATATTTTCGTTATCCAGTGTTGTTTCCATGTTGATTGTTTTTGAAATAAATAGATGAAGACAAAGGTAAATGAAATTTTAATAAAAGTATTAAAATACTTTTATTATTTCCTGCTCCTATGATTTTAGAATCACTTTTCAAAAAGAATTTTTTTAAAAGAAAAAATAGAAATTGCCAATATTTCTTTGTTTACTGGCTAGATTCTTTAAAAAATAAAACCAATCAGTAAACATCCCAACACAATAAACGGCGCAGGAATTTTAGTAAAAGTGAGCAAATAAAAAGTGCCGATAATTACGATAATATTTACAAAGCTCACCGTATTTAATTCGGTGACGGAAATATCTTTTACCAAATAAAGAAATGATGCCCACATGATGCCCACCACCACTGCATTTATACCTTCAAGTGAGCGATAAACAATTACATATTTTTTCAAAATCTGCCATACAGGAAAGAAAAATAAAACCAGCAAAGCGCTGGGCAAAAAAATGCCAATACAACCGATCAGGCAGCCTATAATTTGCCATTTTGTACCGTAACCGCGCAACACCATTCCGCCCACATAAGAAGTCACTGAAAAAACCGGCCCCGGAATAGCGCGGATAATTCCCCAGCCTGTTAAATATTCTTCCTTTGTGAGATAATTCGATTTTTCGCGCGTAACATATTGTTCATACATCATCGGCATCAGCACATCGCCTCCGCCAAAAACAAGGCTTCCATAACGATATACATTTTCTGTAAGATTGTATGCTCTTTTATGTTCCCAGTTTTGTTTTCTCGCAGTTTCGCTCAAAAAACCCACGACCACAAAAATCAGGATGAACAACCAGATATTTGTCCATTTAATATGGCGTGGTTTTATGTTGTCTTTTTCCGGATATCGCCGGTCGCTAAAGTTTGTAACAACACCACCAAGAATAATCAGGATTGGAAAAACCCAAGGAGTTTTAAAGAAAAGATAAGTGGCTATGGCGCCCACTATCATGACAACAAATGTGATGTTATTTTTGATAGAAACTTTATACATTTTAAAAGCTGCAAAAGCAATAAAACCAACAGCCATCGGCTGGATGTAAGAAAAAAGATCGAGACTTACATGATAGGTATTTACATAATAAAATAGAAAAGAAAAAATCCCCATTAAAATACTTGCTGGAAAAATCCAGATAAGAAGCGTGAGAATGGCAAGGGGAACACCGCCGCGTTTATATCCAATAAGTGTAATCGTCTGCGTGGAAGAAGCTCCAGGCAAAAGTTGGCAAAATGCCATGTACTCCATCAACTCTTCTTTGGTCACATCTCTTCTACCCTCTACAAAAGTTTTGATCATCATACCCAAATGCCCTTGCGGGCCGCCAAAAGCAGAAATAGTATAATAAAAAACAGCTTTTAAAAAAGGGATATGCCGGTGCAGAACCATGAAAAAATATAGTTTTTAAAATCTGATCATTTACGTCTATACAAATTGATTTATTAAAATTATTAAACACTTTTCAGGTACGTTTCAAGTCGAATTAATTCAATTAGCCCTTTAGGAAATTAGCACGCAGTTAACCAGCTATTTCTTCAATCCAATCTCTCTTAGACGCTCATCAAGATATTCTCCTGCGGTAATATCTTCATAAACTTTTGAGTGATTTTCATCCACACAACCTTCCAGCGCCGAAAGATCCATTGCTGATTTTGGATGAAGAAAAAATGGAATTGAAAATCGGGAAGTGTGCCACAATTCACGTGGTGGATTTACAACGCGATGTGTTGTACTTTTTAATTTATTGTTGGTGAGACGTTGCAACATATCGCCCACATTTACTACAATTTGCTCTGGCAACGAAGTAACCGGAACCCATTCATCTTGTTTAGTAAGAATTTCCAAGCCTCCCGCAGAAGCACCAACCAACAAAGTGATTAAATTTATGTCTTCATGTTGTTCTGCACGGATGGCGCTTTTTGGCTCCTCAGTAATCGGTGGATAATGTATCGCACGCAAAATGGAATTGCCTTCTTCTACCTGGTTATCAAAATAACTTTCATCTAATCCAAGATAAAGCGCAATCGCCTGCAAAAGAGATTTCCCTGATTTTTCAAAGGCACGGTAAGCTTTAAAAAGAGTTTCATTAAAGCCTGAAACTTCCGGTACGCTTACATTATCGGGATATTCCGGTTTCAGCGGGTGATTTCCAGGAACGGTTTGTCCGTATTGAAAAAATTCTTTTAGATCGGGTGCGTCACTTCCTTTTGCATGTTCTTTTCCAAAAGAAGTATAACCTCTTTGTCCGGCCAGTTCGGGAATTTCATACGTTCTTTTTTTATCAGAAGGGAGCGAAAAAAACTCCTGAACGTATTGATATAAATCGGAGATAAGCGCACCAGGAATTCCATGATTTTTTACCGCCACAAATCCAACCTCTTCATATGCTTTTCCTAATTGTTGAACAAAAGCCGCTTTTTCCTTTTCACCCCCGCTGGTAAAATCAGCGAGATCCACTACGGGAATAGTTATCATAATTTTAGGTTTTAAAATTTAGAATAGCGAATGTAGCTTTGGCAATGTCAAATTACAAAGAATATTTTTTTTCTAAAGGTATTATTTTTATTCTTTCACTTTATTGTACGAGCGCGCTGATTTCGTGTTCTCATAAAATTTCCGGACCGGTAATTAATTATAATTTCAAAAATGTAAATCACCAACCGGATTATAGCAATTACAATTATTGGGCTGCTTCTCCTTTTAAACAGGATCCTTCTGACCAGGTTCCCAAAGGTTTAGGTGATCAGTCAAAAGATACTTTGGCAGACGTTTTTTTTATTTATCCAACAACTTATACTGATCGCAAAATGACCATGGGTTGGAATGCCGATATTGATAATGAAAAATTAAATAAAAAAACAGACAATTCTGCAATCCTTTACCAGGCAAGCGTTTTCAACAAATATTGCCGCGTTTTCTCACCGCGGTATCGTCAGGCATCCTTACTTGCTTTTTATACTAATGAAAAAGATTCCGCCGAAGCAGCCTTGGATTTTGCTTACAAGGATGTAAAAAAAGCATTTGAATTTTATCTAAAAAATTATAATCATGGCCGGCCAATAATTATCGCTTCTCACAGCCAGGGAACTTTGCATGCCGGAAGATTATTGAAAGAATTTTTTGAAGGAAAACCTTTGGCAAAACAATTGGTTTGCGCTTATATAATTGGCCTGCCGGTTTTCACCAATTATTTTTCTGTATTGAAGCCCTGCGTTGATTCTTCCGCAACAGGATGCTTTGTAAGCTGGCGAACTTTTGAGGAAGGATATATAGCTCCTTATATCGAAAAAGAAACTCTCAAAGCCTTTGTAATTAATCCGCTAACGTGGACGATGGACACTGCTTTTGCCGCTGCTGAATTAAACAAAGGCGGCATACTTCGCAATTTTAATAAAGTAATTCCGGGGCTTGTTCATGCACAAATCCACGGCAATGTTTTATGGGTAAATAAGCCAAAATTCTTTGGAGGCATTTTTCTAAAAACAAAAAATTTTCACATCGCCGACTATAACCTTTTTTATGAAAATATCAGGGAAAATGTGGGGACGAGAGTGAAGGCTTTTTTAAAAAAATAAATTTATATAAACAGAGGAAATTATCAGTAAACAAATAAATAAACCGAATTCTTATTTATCTATGACTAAGATTTCCAGTTGCATAAAATCTAATAAGTATAGTTCTGAAATCCTATAACTTCGCCCGAAATTTGTAAAAATGAAAACTTTATTATCCGCAATTTTTTGTATTTTATTGTGTGGAAGTTCCGTTTATTGTCAAACAGAATCCGGTTCCAACTATGATCAGCACCTGGCTTTTGATCCGCTCTTTTATTCTACCAATGGCAATCAATATCGCAGCGCCGGAGGCCAGCCAGGGCCTGATTATTGGCAAAATAACGCTGATTATAAAATCGTCGCTACTTTGGATACTACATCAAAAGTTTTAAAAGGATCGGTAGTTATTACTTATAAAAACAACAGTCCCGATGATTTAAAGTTTCTATGGTTACAACTCGATCAAAATATCTACAGAGAAGACAGTCGTGCGCAATCAACTACCGCCCTTTCAGGTGGACGTTGGGCTACTCAATCATTCACACAAGGCGATGAATTGAATTCCGTTGATATCGTAATGAATGGCGCTACTACTAAAGCAAAATATACAGTCTCTGATACGCGAATGCAGGTGTGGCTTCCAAAAACATTGGCTGCAAAAAAAGGAACCGTTCAATTAAAAATTAATTATTCGTTTTCTGTGCCGCAATATGGAACAGACCGGATGGGACGGCTGGATACAAAGAACGGCTGGATATATGAAATTGCGCAATGGTATCCGAGAATGTGCGTATACGACGATATTGAAGGATGGAATACTTTGCCCTATCTTGGCGCTGGTGAATTCTATCTTGAATATGGAAATATTGATTATACCATCACTGCTCCTTCGGATTTAATTATAACAGGATCCGGCGAATTGCAAAATCCTTCAGAGGTTCTGACCCCAACAGTTATGAATCGTCTTAAGCAGGCAAAGAACAGTGATAAAACAGTTACCATCATCGGTGCAGACGAACTAAACGGCTCCTCTTACCATCCTGCAAAAGAAAATCTTACCTGGCACTTTGTATGTGACAACACACGTGATGTAGCGTGGGCAGCATCAAAAGCTTTTATATGGGATGCTGCAAGAATTAATTTACCGAGTGGGAAAAAAGCACTTGCGCA
>JBEPVG010000134.1:0-5835 GCA_041691175.1 Chitinophagaceae bacterium | reverse complement strand
CATTAGAAATCCGCTGAACCCATTTTGCTTTAGAAAATGAATTGTTTCTACTTTATCAATTCCACTTTCTGAAATTTTTATTTTATCAGCAGGGATTTTTTTGCACAATTCAATGGAGTTATTCAGGTCAACTTCAAAGCTTTTCAGGTCCCGGTTGTTAATCCCGACCACATCTATCTCATCGCAAATATGTTCTAATTCATTTTCATTATGAATTTCCAATAAAACATTTAATCCAAGATTTTTTGCAAAGATTGAAAACTTTTTTACATCTTCTTTTGAAAGACATGCGGCGATTAATAGAATAACATCAGCTCCATAACTCTTTGATTCTATAATTTGATATTCTTCAATGATAAAATCTTTTCTTAAAATTGGAACATCATTAATTCGTGCTTCTGTTAAATCATTTAAGAAGCCGCCAAAAAATTCTTCATCAGTAAGCACAGAAACCGCGCTGGCTCCATATTTTACGTAATCTTTGGTCACTTCAGCAGTAAACGAACAATTATTAATGATTCCTTTTGAAGGGGATTTTCTTTTAAATTCGGCAATGATCTGGGTTTTATCTTTTCTTAATAAAAATTCTTTAAGAGAAAAAGTTTTGCTTTTAAAAGAAATCATATTTTCCAATTCTGAAATAGATTTTGAGCATTTTCTTGCCCCGACCTCAATTTTCTTTTTCGCAATTATTGTATCCAGGATATTCATAATCACAGGTTAATTAATTTTTGAAAATTTTTATAAGCTTTTCCACTTTCAAGACTTTCCACACTCATTGCATAACATTCACCATAATTTTTAAACTTCCCGGTTGCAAAAAGCGCCATTGCTGCATTCGCCATCACTACAGCGTTTTGCGCCCACGTACCTTCACCCTTTAAAATTTTCAAAAATATTTTTGCCGCTTCCTCTGTAGAATTTCCTCCATAAATGTCCGAGGCATGTACGGTCCGTTTTCCTAAATATTCTGCTGATAAAATTTTTTCTCCTTCATTTGTAATCACTTTTGTATCGCCTGTTAAGGAGATTTCATCATAGCCTTCAAGACTGTAAATGATCATAAATTTTGCATTTGATTGTTGCAATAAATAGGAATAAATTCTTCCCATTTCCAAATTATAAACACCTATCATCTGTACTTCGGGATTTGCCGGATTTACCATCGGGCCAAGCATATTAAAAAAAGTACGGACTCCAAGATTTTTTCTTATTGGCCCAACTACTTTTAAAGCAGGATGAAATAAAGGCGCGTGCATAAAACAAATATTTACTTCTTCAATTTCGCGAAGTAATTTTTTATTGTCATTTGAGAAATGATAACCTAATGTTTCCATTACATTGCTCGAACCACTGATAGACGTTGCGCCATAATTTCCATGCTTGGCTACTTTTTCACCGGCACCTGCAACAATAAAACAACTAAGTGTCGAAATATTAAATGTATTTTTTCCGTCGCCCCCGGTACCTACAATGTCTATAACGCTGTGTCCATCAAGCTTTACGGGAATACACAATTCCATCAATGCATCACGAAAACCCAGCAATTCAGGGATTGTGATGCTTCGCATTAAAAAAACAGTGGTGAAGGAAGCGATCTCAGAATCAGAATAAATTCCTTTGGAAATATTTAGTAAAACATCTTTCGCGGCTTCGCATGATAATGTTTTGTGTTCAAATAAATATTGCAAAACTTTTTTCATTTGTCTGAACTGGGATTTTTTAGATAATTGTGAATTTTGGACTGGAATGTTGAATTACTAATGGACTAAACTTTTATTTTTGAGACGGTGAACTTCTAAATACTTACTCCCAAAACTTAATAATAATCCTATTTCAAGATTATAAGCTGCGAGATAATTAATTTGCTTTTGCAATAGGTACATCTTCTAAATTTATAAAGGCTTTCATTTCCACCAACTTCTTTTGTTTCAGACGTTCAACCAGTTTCTCATAATTTTTTCTCCCAGCGGTGTCAATACGCTTTCCGGATGAAATTGCACTCCTTGCACATCAAAAGTTTTGTGTCGCAACGCCATGATATAACCGTTTTCATCTTCAGCGGTTATTTCCAAATCAACAGGAAAATTTTCTTTACTTACAATCCATGAATGATATCTTCCCGCTTCCAGGCCGTCATTTAGCGATTTGAAAACATCGTTTTCAGAAAGCGTTCTGTTTGTATTGATCTTAATTTTTGTGGCTACGCCATGATAAACATTTTTCAAGTTCTCCAGCTTTCCACCAAAGCTTTCTGCAATGGCCTGATGACCCAAACATACACCCAGTATGGATTTAGATGGAGCATATTCTTTTATCAATGATAGCAACAATCCTGATTCTGATGGAAGGCCGGGTCCGGGCGATAAAATTATTTTATCATAATCATTTATTTTTTCTAAAGAAATTTTATCATTCCGAAATACGTCTACCTTATCATGAATTATTTTTTCAACCACATGAACTAAATTATAAGTGAATGAATCGTAATTGTCAAAAATTAATATTTTCATTTTAAATATTTTCCGCAGTTTTTATGGCCGCTGTTAAAGCATTCAATTTATTATTTACTTCCTGCAATTCACTTTCAGGATCTGATGAAATCGTAATTCCTGCTCCGGCCCTATAATTCAGGCGATTATTTTTGCTCAAGAAAGTACGGATCATTATTGCATGATTGATATCCCCATTGAACCCCACAAAACCAATGCATCCCCCATAATATCCGCGTGGATTATTTTCATATTCGCCTATCAGCTGCATCGCTTTATATTTTGGCGCGCCGCTTAAAGTTCCCGCAGGAAAAGTAGTTGCAAGTAAATCAAAAGGATTTGTATGCTTTTCCACTTCTCCTTTTACTTCGCTTACCAAATGAATAACGTGCGAAAAATATTGCACTTCTGCATATCTACTCACACTAACATTTTTGCATAAGCGGCTGAGATCATTTCGCGCGAGATCAACAAGCATCACATGTTCAGCGTTTTCTTTTTTATCTTTTAATAATTTTTCTGCCAGCTTTTCATCTTCAGAATCATTTCCTGTTCTTCTGAAAGTGCCGGCAATCGGATGAACAACAACGATATTATTTTTGATCTTCAATTGGGCTTCAGGGCTGCTGCCAAACAGGCGATAATCGCCGTAATCAAAATAGAAAAGATAAGGACTTGGATTGATATTTCGCAAAGCGCGGTAGACGTTAAATTCATCACCCGAAAATTTTTGTTGGAATTTTCTGCTAAGCACTACCTGGAAAACGTCGCCACGTGCGCAACTTGAAATTCCTTTTTTTACCATGGTTAAATACTCAGAATTGTTTATTGATGAAGTTTCATTTAGTATAGCTGAAAAAGGAAATGCCGGAACATCTTTACTCCTGATAATAGTTTCAATCAAATTCATTTCACTTTCAATTCCGCTGATGTGGTTTTCGCAAATAAACAATTCATTTTTGAAATGATTGATGGCGATAACATACTGATAAAACCGGTAGCGTACGAGCGGAATCATTTCTGCATCTGCACTTTTGGGTGCATCAAATTTTAAGGTTTCAAAAAACTGAACCGCGTCGTAAGTGGTATAACCAAACAGGCCCTGTGCCATACTTACGGGCATTTCTGCGGGTTCGGAAATATTAAAATATTGCATGAAATTCCAGATTTCATCAGTAATTTTTGTTGAAGATTCGATTCTGATTTTTTTGGGAAGCTGACTTGGGAATTTATATTCTATTTCATTGAAATCCTTAATTTCGATTCCGCCGATTGCATTAATACCAATAAAAGAATAACTATTCTCTCCGGCATGAAAATCAGCGCTTTCCAAAAGAATTGTATCCCGATAACGATCCCGCAGGCGCAGGTAAATTCCAACCGGCGTATAAACGTCTGCCAATAATTTTTTCGAGGTAGTTGATAATTCTATTTTTTTCATAACATAAAAAACCCCGGCTTTAGTGCCGGGGCGTAATATTTATTTATTTCACAAATAATAGCAAGGCACAATCATCAGATCGTGTGCCACCAGCTATTGTATGTGTTATTGATTTTCATTCGTGAACGCAAAGATGTATGTAAAAAATTTATCCAGCAAATTTTTTTTACCACTTTAAAAAAATCTTAAAAAAATTTTAAATGCAACTGTGGCATGTTTTTTTCAATCTCAACAGAAAATAATTATGCTTAAACAATTATTAGTTCTGATTTTCATATTTGCTTTTTCTTTCGTAAAAGCACAAAAGATAGATAGTATTTACGTCCATCTTTATACCGATAGCCTGAAAAAAGGAACCTATAATTATATAAATATTGATGGCAAACTTTCAGATGGCCGATATCTGCCGCTTGATACTTCAGACATTTTATTTTCTTCGAGTGACGGTAAGTTTTACGGAAACTCGCTTTATATTGAACCTGATTTTTGTAAGGAAAAAGTGAATATAAAAGCAATTCTAAAATCAAACCCATCTATGTATAAGCAATTTGATATTTACATCAAAAGAATTCCCAATCCTACAAAGCTTAAAACCCTGGATGAAATTCTGAATGAATCGAAAAAAGGTAGAAAGAAAATATAAAGATAAAACCCCTTGAGAACACACCAATGCGCTGGAGTTTAATTACGACAGCGCATTTTTATTTTGTGAAAATAAGAATTTGCATAATTTGTTTGCTTACTTAAAAAAGATTCCAATTCTACGTTATTATTAAAGTGTCATCTCATCAACGCTCATAGTACGAATAAAAGGTTAGGTGTTTTCATGTTATCTTTGCACGCTTTTAAAAAGGTAGGAATTTTTTTGGGATAATTTGCATTTTTACATGAAAAAATTTAAATAAAAATATGGCATTACGCGCAGGAATTGTAGGGCTTCCAAATGTAGGGAAATCAACTTTATTTAATGCTGTGAGCAATAGTGCAAAGGCACAGGCGAGCAATTACCGGTTTTGTACGATTGAGCCTAACATAGGACTGGTCAATGTTCCGGATAAAAGATTGGATGTGCTTGCGGGATTGGTAAAGCCGGAAAAAATTGTTCCCACACAAATTGAAATTGTGGACATTGCCGGATTAGTAAAAGGCGCGAGCAAGGGTGAAGGATTGGGCAATAAATTTTTGGCAAACATACGCGAAGTGGATGCGATCATCCATGTGATCCGTTGTTTTGAAGATGAAAATGTTTTGAGGGAAGAAGGCCCGATAAATCCAATTAGTGATAAAGAAATTATTGAAATAGAGCTGCAATTAAAGGATCTGGATGGTGTTGAGCGGAAATTATCACGCACAGAAAAAATGGTGAAGACAGGAGATGCCAAAGTAAAATTGGAATACGAGATTTTAAAAAAATGTAAAGAACATTTAGAAAAAGGTAAAAATATTCTATCATTGAAGTTAACCAAAGAAGAAAAATTGGCAATATCAGATAGTTTTTTATTAACCGACAAACCTGTTTTATATGTGGCAAATGTGGATGAAGCATCCATGCATACCGGGAATAAATATGCTGATCTGTTAGTCGCAGCAGCAAAATCGGAAGGAGCGCAGGTAATCATTATGACTAATGCAATTGAAGCGCAGATCGCAGAATTTGAGAATCCGGAGGATAAGCAGATGTTTATGGATGAATATAAAATGGAAGAGCCAGCCCTTGATCGTTTGATTCATTCCACGTATGCGCTATTAAATCTTTCTACTTATTTTACCGCCGGTGTGCAGGAAGTGAGGGCGTGGACGATTCATAAAGGTTGGAAAGCGCCTCAGGCTGCCAGTGTGATTCATACTGATTTTGAAAAGGGATTTATTAAAGCTGAAGTAATTTCTTATGAAGATTTCGTC
>JBEPVG010000133.1:0-5846 GCA_041691175.1 Chitinophagaceae bacterium | reverse complement strand
CAAAAGATCTAATTGATGCGCAAGGAGAAATAAAAAAAATGAAAGATTTTGAAGTGAAGAAAAAAGTGGAATAAGAAAAATATAGCTAAGATTTCACCGTTTAATAGAATTTATAATTCGAAATAATTCGTGTAATTCTCGGTTAAAAAATTTGATGTAGAAACTAATGACAAAAATAAATAAACAAGAATATAAGCACAGTGATTCGGGTATTTCCGGTCAATATAAAACATGGTTTTTAGATTATGCGAGCTACGTAATTTTGGAACGCGCAGTCCCTTCAATTGAAGATGGATTAAAGCCCGTTCAACGTCGCATTCTTCATGCAATGAAAGAAATGGACGACGGACGTTTTAATAAAGTGGCGAATATCATCGGTCAAAGCATGCAATATCATCCTCATGGTGATGCAAGTATAGGGGATGCGATTGTAAACTTGGGACAAAAAGACCTGTTGATAGAAACACAGGGAAACTGGGGCGATGTGCGCACAGGTGATGAGGCGGCAGCTCCAAGGTATATTGAAGCGCGCCCGAGCAAATTCGCCCTGGAAGTGGCTTTCAACAATAAGACTACCAACTGGCAATTGAGTTATGACGGTAGAAAAAATGAACCGGTAACACTTCCCATGAAATTTCCTTTGTTGCTCGCACAAGGAGCGGAAGGTATTGCTGTCGGCCTTGCTACAAAAATTCTTCCTCATAATTTCTGTGAATTAATTGAAGCAACAATAAAATATTATAAAGGGAAAAAGTTTGAACTTTTTCCTGACTTTATCACAGGTGGAATGATTGATGTTACCAATTATAATGACGGCATTCGTGGTGGAAAGGTTCGGGTGCGCGCAAGGATTGAGGAGCTCGATAAAAAAACAATAATTGTAAAAGATGTGCCTTATGGAACCACTACAACTCAATTAATCGACAGCATTATTAAGGCGAACGAGAGCGGAAAAATTAAAGTTAAAAAAGTAACAGATAATACTGCCGCGGAAGTAGAAATTGCTATTGATCTTGCACAAGGCATTTCGCCTGATATTACCATTGATGCATTGTATGCTTTTACTGATTGTGAAATTTCTATTTCTCCAAATGCATGTGTGATTGAAGGGCAGAAGCCAAGGTTTCCCGGAGTGGTTGAATTGCTAAAATTTTCAGCTGATAATACGCGTGATTTATTAAAACAGGAACTGGAAATAAAATTGCGGGAGCTTCATGAAAAATGGCATTATACTTCCTTAGAAAAAATATTTTTTGAAGAAAAAATTTATAAAGAATTAGAAAAGAAATATGAGACCTGGGATAAGGTAATTGCGGCGATTGATAAAGCGTTTGTTCCTTTCAGAAAAATATTAAAAAGAGAAATTACCAGGGAAGATATTCTGAAGCTAACGGAGAAGCCTGTACGAAGAATTTATAAATTAGATATTGAGGATTTGATCTCACAAATAAAATCTTTGGAGGATGATATTGCGCAGGTGAGGCATCATTTGGAATTCTTAACCGATTATGCTATTTCTTATTATGAAGAATTATTAAAAAAATTTGGCAAAGGCCGCGAGCGCAAAACCGAGATTAAATTGTTCGATAATATTGAAGCCAAAGCGGTGGCGATTGCCAATACAAAAATATATGTAAACCGATCAGAAGGCTTTGTGGGAAAGAGTCTTAAGAAAGATGAATTCATTGATGATTGCAGCGATCTGGATGATATTATCGCTTTTACAAAGTCAGGTAAAATGAAAGTGGTAAAAGTTTCTGATAAAGTTTTTATCGGGAAAGATATTATTCATGTGGCTGTTTTCAACAAAAATGATGAACGCACTACTTACAACATGATCTATGCCGATGGCAAAAAAGGAATCAGTTATGCGAAGCGTTTTAATGTGACCGGCGTTACACGCGATAAGGAATATGATCTAACTAAAGGTGATGAAAAAAGTAAGATTCATTATTTTTCGGTTAATCCGAATGGCGAAGCGGAAGTAGTTTATATTTTGCTAACTCCTGGTTGTAGCGCGAGGAATAAGGTACTGGAATTTTATTTTGAAACATTAGAAATTCGTAGCCGGGGGAGCATTGGCAACCAGGTCACAAAATATCCTGTAAAATCCATAAAATTATCTGAAAAGGGAAAGTCAACTCTTGATCAGCGGAAACTTTGGTTTGACGAAACATTTGGAAGATTAAACACAGAAGAAAAGGGAAATCTTCTTGGAAATTTTGAAGGCGATGATAAAATTTTAGTCATTTATAAAGATGGGAATTATGAAATTACTGGTCAGGAAATAACGCAGCGTTTTGATGTTGATTCGATTGAATTAATTGAAAAATTTGATCCTGAGAAAATTATTACCGTGGTTTATCTTGATAATGAAAAAATTCAGTACAATGTGAAGCGTTTTAAAATTGAAACTAATACATTAAACAGCAAGTTTCTTTTTATAAAAGAAGGGAAAGGCAATCGCTTGATAAAAGCAACTACGGCAAATGAACCAATCTTGGAAATGCAGAGTGGTAGAGGTTCACAGATAAGAAAGGCTAAGATTAAACTTCATAAAGTGGTGGATATAATGGGCTGGCGTGCCATTGGGAATAAACTCACAGATTATTCAAAAAATGATCAGATGGAATGGATAGTATCTGAAAAACCTTCCGCTCAAAAAGAATTGTTCGAATAATATTTTTCCTTTTAGTAAATATAATATTGGGATATTTATTGCTTTACCGCTTGCAGGTATTTTACCAAATAAATATAAATATAAATCGGGGTTATTTGTTGATTTACTGATAAGAGAACAATGAAAATCATTAAAAAATAAACGGACCTGAAAATTCATTCGCGACGTTTTGCATACTCGCCTCCAATTCAAAAGCCAACTCTTTTTAAATTTCCCCCTTTTTTAGGCAAAGAAATAGATTAGATTGTTTTGACAATACTTAATGTTTTCTATTCTTTTTTGCAGGCGGTATTTGTTGATTCTGATTGCTTTCCGTTTCAGGCTCCTGCAAACTTTCTGGGATGTTGTTACTTAATTTAGACTCATCAATATTTCCGTGCGCATCAAGAATTGGATTTGGAACAGGCTCTTTTCCTTCGGGAGTTATTTGATTAAATACTTTTTCAATATAAACCCATTTTCCATCTTTCCATTTTAAACCTTCATAATCGCCGTCAGGAATGTAGGTGTATTTTTTTTGCGCTTCACCTGTTTGTGAAATTAAATGTTCAAAAATAATGATGTTCATTTCTTTGTCGAAATTGAGGCGTGGCGCTGCATTTTTTTTATATTCCATGATATATCTCGCGATGGATTTTTTATGCAAACTGTTATCAGGGAAACTGAAAAATGGACCACCAAAAACAGGTTCTCCATTTTCGAAAGTAAGCATTTCAATAAATTTTCTATCACTCGACAAATTATTATCATCAAAACCCAACAACGTATAAAATGTTTTTCCAAAAGATTTTTCTTCAATGATCCTATAATATAAAGCGCCTATCCATGCACGATTGCTGGTGATTGTATCCTGAATATTACTGATTAATTCTGTTTTATCAATCAATGGAAAAAGTTTTAATGAACCGTCGGCTGTCTTCATTTGTATAGCTCCATGTTGGCGTACCATGTCGGGACTAACCACCAATTGCCAGGTGAAAATTTTAAATGAACTGTCAGGCGGAATTACCTTGGCGATACTTATTAATGAATCGAAAGGAAAATAAAATGAATTCTTTGTTTGTAAAGCACGTACGAATATCTTCGTAAACTGGCTGTCAGCCGCGAAGCGGTCTTCAGGATTTCTTCCCTGCAAGATTTGTATAGCAAATGTTTTTAAAGAGTCTTCTTTTTTTTGCAATGTTTTTTTGTCAGATAAAGAGATGCGCTGCGCAAAGCAAGTATTTGTATAGGCAAAAATGAAGAGTAAAAAAATGACAATTCTGTTCATGAAAAGATTTTGAACAAAGAAAACTGTAATTGATATAATTTATTGTTAAGCGAAAAATATTTAACTAAGTTATAGTGCTTTGGCGACAGAAATAAGATCATTAAAAGCGACATCAATATCTTCATGATTTAAGGACACATCTTTTCTTGTGGTCGGAAGGAAAATATTAATAGTTACACCCAGGTTTCTTCCAAATTTCATATCGCTTAAGGTGTTTCCAATCATAATACTTTTTGTTACATCAATTTTTGGAAAATCTCTTATTGCCTGCAAGCCCATACCAGTATTAGGCTTTCTATTTTCGCTTTCCATATCTGTACATAAATAAATGCGGTCAATTCTTCCGTCTGCATCTTCAATTTCCTTGAGCATATTTTTATGAATAAGATTTAAATCTTCTAATTTTGTTAACCCTTTTGCGACGCCTCTCTGGTTTGTAATCATCACAATAGTTCCAAACTTTTTATTGAATATTTTGAATGCTTCTTTTACGCCTTTATAAAATTTGAATTCGTCCCAGGTGTGAATATAATCGAGATGTTTTTCATCATTCACTACGCCATCTCTGTCAATAAACAGCGTCCAGGAAGAATTGATATTTTTTAGGTCGAAGTTTTTCAATTAGAAATCTTGTTTTGGAAATGCTTTTGATAAAAATGAAAATGACAAAATTGATATGGTAGATTAATCATTTAATAATTCAATTTGCGCGCGTTCATAATCTTCGGGAATTCCAATATCAATGAAATATCTGTCCTGGATAATTCCATATAATTTTGATTTTTGATTTTGGTCCCTGGACACATTCTTTTCAAGATAATCTTTCTCGAAAGAAAATTTTTTTGGCAGATTCTCTTTTAAAAATTCTTCGATGTTCAACGCGTATAAACCTCCATTTATCAAGCCTGATTTATAAAATTGTTTTTCTTTAAATAACTTTATAGAATGATCTTTATTCAATTCAACTACGCCATAGCGATTAAAATAATTCATCGGCTTCAAACTCAATGTACATGATGCCTTTACAGTTTCATGAAGTTTACTTAATGATGAAATATCAACTTTATAAAGTGTATCGCCATTCGACACTAATACATTTTTCTGCAAAGATTTAGCACTCGCAAATTTGATTGCACCACCGGTTCCAAAAGGCTCATTTTCTAAAGAAATTTTATAATTTAATTGAGGATAATGTTTTAATAAATATTCTTCAATCATTTCGTGCAAGTGGCCTACGCTAAAGATAAAAGTTTCAATCCCATTCTTTTGTAAAAAGTTTATAACATAATGCAGGAAAGGCTTTCCTGCAATCGGAGCCAGGCATTTTGGCACATCTGAAACTACAGACTTTAATCTCGTTCCTAATCCGCCAGCAAGAATAATCGCTTCCTTAATCATGGGTTTCTGAAAAATAAATTTCTTCTACAAACTGGCAAATGATGTGTCCAAGTGTGATGTGGCTTTCCTGGATCCTTGGCGTATCGTCAGAGGGAACGTTAAGCAGAAAATCTGCATGGTTTTTTAATTTTCCTCCTGTTGATCCGGTAAATGCAATGGTTGTCATTTTTTTCTCTTTCGCCACCTCAAAAGCTTTTACAATATTTTTACTGTTTCCTGAAGTGCTTAATCCTACCAAAACATCACCTTCATTCCCAATTCCTTTTACCAGCCGGGAATAAATCAAATCATAGCTGTAATCGTTTGCCACAGCGGTTATGTAAGAAGTGTTACAATGTAGAGCTTCTGCCGGAAGCGCATCCCTGTCGGTATAGAATCTTCCACTAAATTCTGCTGCAAGATGTTGCGCATCTGAGGCGCTGCCACCGTTTCCGCAAAACAAAACTTTTTTTCCTTTTTCAAATGCGCTCACAATTACATTTATACAATCATTTATCG
>JBEPVG010000132.1:0-5872 GCA_041691175.1 Chitinophagaceae bacterium | reverse complement strand
TTTCCACTCAGTTTCCCCCACGCAATCATACTTCCAATAAAAGAAATGCTGCCAATAATAGTAGCGGCAATAATTGCCAGATAATGACCTGTAGGAACTACATCAGAAAATAAGGAGTCAATATTCCTGTTTTCCCTATATAAATAATCAAACTCAACTATCGAAATCAATGCTGCACAAGCACCGCCCATTCCATTGAAAAAGCTTACCAGTTCAGGCATTGCGGTCATCTTTACTTTTTTCGCAATCAAGAACCCAATGATGCTTCCAATGATTATTGCAGAAAATATCCACGGATAGTTTCCCAGTCTTTTTCCATCATTCTCAAACAAAAAAATTGTTCCTGCAATTGCGATAACCATTCCTCCTGCCGCAATTAAATTCCCCCTTCTTGCTGTTGCGGGATTGGACAACATTTTCAATCCAATGATAAATGTGATGGAAGCGATGAGATAACAAAGTGATAAAATACTGATGCTCATTAATTGGTTTATTGGTTAGATTTTTATTGGTTTATTGGTGCAATCATTAAGTGACTAATGCTTTTTCTTTTTAAACATTTCAAGCATTCTATCTGTTACCACAAACCCGCCAACAACATTTAGTGTTCCCAAAACAACCGCTAAGAATCCAAGAACGAGCGCCACATAGTTTCCGCTTTCCGCTTTTCCCATCACGATTATCGCGCCGATAATTACCACGCCATGTATTGCATTGGCACCGCTCATAAGTGGCGTGTGCAGTACGCTTGGCACCCTGCCAATAATTTCTGCCCCTAAAAATATCATGAGGATTACAATGTAAACCATTTCGATATTTTGTTGAAAAAAATGAATAATTGATTCCATATTTATTTAATTAGCTGATATAATAATTACCCAATTAGCCATTCAGCTAATTAGAGTTCCCTTTACCAAATCATCTTCCAGATTGATATTCAATTCGCCATTTTCAGTAATAATTAATTGCAAAAAATTACAAATATTTTTCCCATACATTTTGCTTGCATCGGAGGGCATTGTCGCAGGTAAGTTACAATTTCCAACAATCGTAACGCCCTTATAAATTATTGTTTCCTCATTTTTTGTAACGCTTGTATTACCGCCTGTCCCAGCAGCAAGATCAATAATCACAGAACCATTTTTCATCTTCGCAATCATATTTTCTGTAATTAAAACCGGAGCTGTTTTCCCAAAAATTTGAGCCGTCGTTATGATGATATCTGACTTTATTACACTCGCTTCAATCTTTTCCTTTTGCTTTTGTAAAAAATCTGATGATTGTTCAACCGCATAGCCACCGGCTTTGCTGGCATCAGCGGCGCCTTCCACTTCTATAAATTTTGCTCCGAGACTCATTACTTCTTCCTTCACAGCAGGGCGCGTATCAAAAACCTCTACAACAGCGCCTAATCTTCTTGCAGTCGCAATTGCCTGCAAACCTGCCACACCAGCACCAAGGATTAAAACTTTTGCTGGTGGAATACTCCCAGCCGCTGTCATAAACATCGGAAAATATCTTGGAAATAAATTGGCTGCAAGCAAGGCCGCTTTATATCCGGCAATGTTGGCCTGGCTGCTCAATGCATCCATGCTTTGGGCACGTGTCGTACGTGGAATCATGTCGATGCTGAAAACAGTTACCTTCCTTTCAGCCAACTTTTTAATAATTTGCGGATGATATAAAGGCTGATAAAAGCCTAAAATAATTTTTGATTGAAGCAAATTAATCTCAGATTCTGCAGGAAGATGAATGGATAAAATAATATCTGATTTATTCAATACTTCTTCCCTGGAAGCCAGGTTCCCACCAGCTTCCACATATTTATCATTGGATGAAAAAGAGTTTTCACCGGCATTATTTTCAATAAAAATATCAACATGTAATTTTTTCAAAATCAAGAGATGCTCTGGTAAAAGTGACACTCTTGTTTCGGGCAGCGGTTCTTTTAAAACACCAATAATCATAATTCAAAATTATGCTTTTCTAACAAAGGTTTCCAACCTTCGTATTCAAAAAAGAATAAAAAAGTAAATATACAAAATTGACAACCTTTAAAATCTGATGATGAAATGTTGTTTCACTTTAAAATCTTTACTAAAAAAAACCAGCCCGATAAAAAAAAGATCTATCGTTAAAGTTACCGAATCATGCTGCTGTATTATGTTCCAGGCTTCTTCCATTTGTTCGCTCCAATGAATATCATCGAATATAAATATAGACTTTGCAGTAGATTTTTTTAGAAAAAAATTAAAATATTTTAACGTCGCATTTTTTCGATGGTTGCCATCAATAAAAAGAAAATCAACATTTTCTATTTCTTCCTGACCCACCTGACCGGTCAGACAGGCTTTGTTTACCACAAGTGTTTTTTGAAAATCTCCTTCAATCAGTTCAATATTATTTAAACCACATTTTTCAAAATTATTCGATGCAATTTTTGCAATATTTTTTGCGCCTTCAAAGGTAAATACCTTTGAACCTGGATTTGCAGAAGCCAGATAACAGGTAGTAATTCCCAAGGAAGTTCCCAATTCTACAATTGTCTTTGATTGATAATATTTGGCAATTCTGAAAAGTAATTGAGCATACTTTTTCTTTTTTAGTGAGGAAACAGCAATGTCCTTTATTCTCCTTTTTTTAAATGGAAAAACTGCAGACCCGGCACCAAAATCTTCGACTTCAATTAATACTTTGTCTGAAAGAAGTTTTTTGCGTAGCAACTCTATTTTTGAATAACAATTGTATCTTTTTTTATCATTCAAAACATGAATAATAAAATCAAAAACGAAAGGAGAATGAACGCCGTGGCCTCTGCTGTTTTGGGCTTTGAAAAAATAACGAAAATATTTTTTCGACAATTGAAAAGCTGAATACATTCTTTGAATTTAAGCTTTAGCAATTTTTTCCCACACTTCAAAAGTATAGGGATAATTATTTTTTTCATCTTTTGGAAATGATTGTTCTTTCATCAACTTCCATTTAGATGTATCTAATTCCGGATAAGAAGTGTCGCCATCAACCGTAGTGTGAACACGGGTTAGATAAATTCTGTTTACCTTTTCCATTGTTTGTTTAAAAATTTCGCCACCACCGATTACAAAGATTTCAATAGCATCACATTCTTTTGCTTTGGCAATCGCCTCGTCAATACTATGTGTTACAAAAACATTTTTGGGATGCCAATCAGTTTTTTTTGTAACAACAATATTTATTCTGCCTGGCAAATCCTTTTTCATTGATTCAAAAGTATTTCTGCCCATGATTACGGGCATTCCCCACGTTTTATTTTTGAAATATTTGAAATCATTTGGCAATCGCCAGGGCAAACCATTTTTTATCCCAATAATATTATTTTCAGATGCTGCGACGATGTGTGAAATCATGGTTGTTTTATTTTTATAACTCAATTTTTTATCGCGAAATACACGAATCGGGAATTCTTTAAACCGCTACCGGCGCCTTGATAGAAGAATGACTCTGATAATTTTGCAACTGAAAATCATCAAACTGAAAATCAAAAATACTTTTTACTTCGGTGTTTAATTTCATTTGTGGCTGTGGGAACGGTTTTCTTGTTAGTTGAAGTTCTGCCTGCTCAAAATGATTTTTATATAAATGCACATCACCAAAAGAATGAATAAATTCTCCAGGCTCCATGTCACAAACCTGTGCAATCATCATGGTAAGCAAAGCGTAAGATGCAATATTGAAAGGTACTCCAAGAAAAACATCTGCACTCCTTTGATACAATTGACACGATAACTTTCTCCTTCCATTTCCCGAAGGAGAAGTATAAAATTGAAACAAACAATGACATGGCATCAATTTCATTTCCGGAAGATCAGCAACATTCCAGGCACTAATAATTAATCTTCGGCTATCGGGATTTGTTTTTAATTGTGCAATCAATTCAGAAATCTGGTCAACTGTTTTTCCATTTGCTCCATCCCAACTCCGCCATTGCTTTCCGTAAACCGGACCAAGATTCCCGTTTTCATCGGCCCACTCATCCCAAATCCGCACACCATTCTTTTGCAAATATTCAACGTTTGTGTCTCCTTTTAAAAACCATAATAATTCATAAATAATACTTTTCAAATGAAGCTTTTTGGTGGTAACCAAAGGGAATCCATCGTGTAAATTAAACCGCATTTGATAACCAAATAAACTGCGTGTTCCCGTGCCAGTCCGGTCGTTTTTATCAACTCCGGTATTAATTATTTTTTGTAAAAGCTGAAGGTATTGCTGCATAAGCGCAAGTTAAGAATAATGTGATAATTAGCTTCTGCGGTAATGTTCAATTAGTACATCAGCCAATCAGTGCATTAGTGAATTACTTATATTTGCACAACTCTTAAAAGAATTTCATGTCAGTATTAGTTAATAAAAATTCGAAGATTTTAGTACAGGGATTTACCGGAACAGAAGGAACTTTTCACGCCACACAAATGATTGAATATGGAACGAATGTGGTTGGAGGCGTTACTCCAAATAAAGGCGGAACCACACATCTGGACAGGCCTGTTTTTAATACAATCGAAGAAGCGGTAAAGAAAACCGGAGCCGATGTAAGTATCATTTTTGTGCCTCCAGCTTTTGCAGCAGATGCAATTATGGAAGCAGCAGATGCTGGAATTGCTTTGATTATCTGCATTACAGAAGGAATTCCTGTCCAGGATATGGTAAAAGTGAAAAATTATTTATTAGATACAAATTCAAGATTGATAGGGCCGAATTGTCCAGGAGTTATTACAGCAGACGAATGCAAAGTGGGAATTATGCCTGGCTTTATTTTCAAAAAAGGTAAGATTGGAATCGTTTCAAAATCCGGTACGCTTACTTACGAAGCGGCCGACCAGGTTGCAAAAGCAGGCCTGGGAATTTCAACAGCAATCGGAATTGGTGGGGATCCAATTATTGGAACAACGACGAAAGAAGCCGTTGAACTTTTTATGAATGATGCAGACACTGACGGCATCGTAATGATCGGCGAAATTGGCGGTGGAATGGAGGCCGAAGCTGCGCGCTGGATAAAAGAGAATAATCGTAAACCCGTTGTAGGATTTATTGCCGGACAAACTGCTCCCGCAGGAAGAAGAATGGGACACGCCGGTGCTATCGTTGGAGGTGCAGAAGACACAGCCGCTGCAAAAATGAAAATTCTTGCTGAATGCGGTGTTCATGTGGTAGCAAGTCCTGCTGATATTGGAAAAACAATGGCAGAAGTAATGAAAAAATAATTTTAAATATACCTTTTTTACAAATGATTCTTTTTAAACGAGAATCATTTTTATTTATACTAATAAAATAGAAATTACTGTTATTTGTTCGTTTACTGCAAAGAACCTTTTCTTATTTTGTGCCAATAGAAATAATTCGGGGCAGAAAAGAAAATGAAAATTGTAATTATTTATTCGTTTACTACCTTACAAAAAAAATCCTTTCCATCTAAATGAAAAGGATTTTTAAAAAATTTGGTATTAAAGAAGATTAATAATCTTTGCTGTAACCACCGCCGCCACCGCTGCTTCTGCCGCCGCCATAACCACCGCCACCGCCTCTGCCGCCGCCGCCTCCATATCCACCGCCGCTGCTTCTGCCACAGCCGCCTCCGCAGTATCCACCGCCGCTGCTTCTGCCACCGCCACCGCCGTATCCGCCGCCGCCATTACTTTTCTTGTAACCGCTGCCTTCTGGACGTGGTTGTGATTCGTTTACGATTAACTTACGACCTTGTACTTCGCTTTCGTTTAATGTAGCGATTGCAGTTTTTGCTGCTTCTTCGTCTTCCATTTCAACAAAACCAAAACCTTTACTACGGCCGGTGTTTTTTTCTTTAAGAATTTTTGCACTTGTAACGGTGCCATAC
>JBEPVG010000131.1:0-5974 GCA_041691175.1 Chitinophagaceae bacterium | reverse complement strand
GGAGCCTTGATTTTCTTGCCGATTACATTGTGAACACGCACCACAGTTATGTGAGAAAAACAATTCCAGATTTGAAAAGTTATGCAGAAAAAGTTGCGAAAGTTCATGGCGAACATCATCCCGAATTGTTGGAGATAAATAAATTGACACAGGAAGTTTGCGATGAAATGTCGGCTCATATGGTGAAAGAAGAAACTGTTTTATTTCCTTATATAAAACAATTAGTTGCTTCAAAAAATAATGGAAATGCAAAACTGACATTTGGCAATCTTAATTCTGTTGAAACGCCGATAAATATGATGGAAATGGAACATGAAGTGGTTGGAAATAATATGGATAAGATCAGAAAAATAAGCAACAATTATGCATTGCCGGAAGATGCGTGCGCCAGTTATTCTTATTTGTTTAAAACATTAGATGAATTTGAAAATGATTTACATATTCATGTTCATCTTGAAAATAATATACTATTTTCAAAGGCATTAGATTTAGAAAAAAATTAAATATTGAAGGATTATTAAAACGAAGCCGGGCATTTATCTTTTATTTTAAATTGATTTTTCCTATTTAGAAAACCAGGCGAAATCCGGCTTCTGCTATTTTGAAAAAAATGAAAAACACCAGCGGTGACGGGCTTTGCAGGATGATTACAATTTGTGGATGTATATTGTAAAGTTTGGGATTAGGCGAAGCCCGTTGTTCCGCCCTATGAGTTTAGATTAATAAAAAGCATTCAAATATTATTTATGAAGCGAATCATTTTCGGATTGTTGTGTTGCAGTTTCTTATTTTCATGCAATCAAAATTCTGCAGAAGCAGATCACGACGCGCATATGGACACTGTTAGCGTTCAACAGACACAACTGACTTTGAATAATGGTGAAAAATGGAAAGCAGATTCAATTACAAACCATAATGTAATAATCTTGAAAACGATCTCAGATAATTTTAAGATAAAACCGTTTCCTTCTTCAAATGATTACCAGATATTAAGTGGTGATTTAAGCAATGGTTTAAACGAAATGATTCAGCAATGTAAAATGACCGGTCCCGATCATGAGGCGCTACATCATTGGCTGGAACCAATTTTGGAGAAAAATAAAGAATTGAAAAATATTTCTGACACCGCAAACGCAAGGAAAGTATTTTTATCAATTGATCAGCGGGTAGATGATTATCATAATTACTTTGAATGAACATGATTATAAACACCAATACGAAAATCTCAAAAATTTTGAAACAAAATCCTGAGGCGCTGGAAGCTATTATCAGCATCAATCCCAGGTTTGAAAAATTGAGAAATCCATTGTTGAGAAAATTGATGGCAGCCCGCACAAGCATTGGAATGGCTGCTAAAATTGGAGGATTTAATGTAGAAAAATTTTTTGAAAAACTACAACCATTGGGTTTTGAAATTGACAAGGAGACCGTGTCGGAAGGCAATAAGGAGAAACCAAAACTACCTGCTTTTTTTAATTCCATTAAGCAGGAACAGATTGTTGATTTTGATGTGCGCCCCATTATTGATGCAGGCGAAGATCCGCTTACTTCAATAGTTGACAAAGTGAAGAAAATCCCTAAAGGTGGAGCACTCAAAATCATCAATAGTTTTGAACCCACTCCATTAATTTCTTTGTTGAAAAAACAAGGATTTGAATCTTTTGTTGATACAATTGATGATCAATTGGTTGAAACATATTTTTACAAAACCACCGACACTCCGGTGCAAATAAATGAAAAAGAAAACAACTCCGGAGGCTGGGATGAATTGCTAAAACACTATGAAGAAAAAACGCAAAGCGTTGATGTACGCCATTTAGAAATGCCGCAGCCAATGATGACAATCCTTGAAGCCATTGAAAAATTGCCTGAAGACAATGCGTTGTTTGTTTACCATAAAAGAATTCCCGTTTTTTTATTGCCTGAATTAAGAGAAAGAAAATTTGATTACCGCATAAAAGAAATTGCGCCAAACGAAGTGCGGCTGCTGATTTTTAAAGATTAAAATGTTTCCTGGAAACACAAATACCGGACTTGCAAAAAACACTTCTTACAAAGTTGTTCTGCCATTTTATTTGTATGCAGGAATTTCTTTTTTGATAGCCACTTTTTTATTAATCTTTTCTACTCCCGCTTTTTTACAACATTATTTTCATCCACATACACTCGCCATCACACATTTAATGGCATTGGGTTGGGGAACGATGATGATTCTCGGCGCAAGCCATCAATTGGTGCCAGTTTTGATTGAAGGGAAATTATACAGTAATGTGTTAGCTTATCTTTCTTTTGCATTTGCAGCGGTTGGGATTCCACTTTTGGTAATTGGTTTTTATCAATTTGATTTTGGCTGGCCTGCGCAAACCGGAGCAATATTTATTAACGTGGGGATCATTTTTTATTTAATAAATATTGGTATTAGTATGGTGAATAGTAAGAATGAAAATGTGCACGCAGTTTTCGTTTTTACCGGCACTCTTTGGTTAATGATTACGATTATTGTTGGGTTATTTTTAGTGTATAATTTCACCTACAATATTTTATCAAAAGATTCTTTGTCTTATCTACCGCTGCACGCGCATTTGGGAATTGTCGGCTGGTTTTTGTTATTGATTATTGGAGTTGGTTCCAGGCTGATTCCTTTATTTTTAATTTCAAAATACAATAACAATAAATTGCTCTGGTGGATTTATGGCTTAATTAATTTTACATTGATCAGTTTCATCATTTTCTTTTTATACTTTAAAATTATGTGGCTTTATTTATTGCCATTAACTGCTATTGCTGCGGCTATAATTTTGTTTGGATACTATTGCTATCATGCGTACTACGAACGTCTTCGTAGAAAAGTGGATTACCAGGTGAGAATTTCTTTGCTTTCTGTTTTGATGATGGTTTTGCCGTTGCTTTTCCTATTGATAATTATTTTGTGTACAATTTTTTCGGGAAACAATTATCGTTTGGCGTTGACTTATGGTTTCTGTATTTTTTTTGGATGGATCACCGCAATTATTTTTGGAATGACTTTCAAAACTTTACCCTTTATTGTTTGGAACAAAGTTTATCATGACAAAGCAGGATTGGGAAAAACGCCGAATCCCAAAGAATTATTCAGCGATAAAATATTTTTATGGATGGGCATTTTTTATCTGGCCGGTTTTGTTTTATTTGCAGCCGGAGTTCTTATTTCTAATGAAACAATTTTAAAATTTGCTTCAATACTTTTATTAATCACTGCAATTTTATACAATGGGAATGTTTGGAAAGCAATCTCGCATAAACCGAAAAAAGCATGAATGAAATTACCAATGATAAAGACAAATTAGAACTTGCACTCGGTGCATTAAAATTTGTTGACGATCCTGAAATCGGATTGAATGTGGTGGATCTTGGATTGATTTATCAAATTGATTTTGATGAAAATGAAAAGAAAATTTTTGTTCTCATTCATTAACCACGCAATTTTGTCCGATGGGAGAAACGATAAATGATGGCGTTGCAAATGCGCTGCAACAAACGTTTCCAGACTATAAAGTAGAAACAAAAATCACTTTTGATCCGTCCTGGAATTCTAAAAGGATTTCAGAAGAAGGACGTGAATTTTTAAACATGTAAACATGCTAAGCAAAACCTGTAAGACCGCCATAAAAGCGGTTATTTATTTATGTTCAAAATTTGATACCGAAGAAAATGCGGGCATAAA
This sequence comes from Chitinophagaceae bacterium, assembly GCA_041691175.1. Taxonomy (GTDB): domain Bacteria; phylum Bacteroidota; class Bacteroidia; order Chitinophagales; family Chitinophagaceae; genus Ginsengibacter. Next base: position 2,271 of record JBEPVG010000131.1, on the reverse strand, counting down.
AGAAGTTGCAGAATTTATTAATGCGAGTGAACATACTGTGGGAAAAATTTTGCAAACTTTGGCAAAACAAAATGTGATAAAGAGCATGAAAGGTCCGACTGGCGGGTTTTATATAACTAAAGAACAACAAAAGCAACCAATCATAAATATCATAGAAGCCATTGACGGCAAACAAATTTTCATCAGTTGCGGATTGGGTTTAAGTAAGTGTTCTGCCACTCATCCCTGCCCGATTCATGACGAATACAAACAAGTGCGTGATCTGATGGAAAAAATCTTCAGAGAAAAAAATGTGCTCACTTTATGTAAACCGGTGAGTAATGGATTGGCATATTTGATGGGATAAAGTTAGAATAGAATTGAATAGTAAACGAATAAATAATCCAAATTTTGATTCAGTTTTTATTGTTGAAAAAAGATGGAATTCTATACGAAAATTTACATAAATCCATAATCCAAAACCCTGCGTAAATATTTTTTATCCTGGATGATCCAGGTCACTTCGTAGCTACCTGTTTTATCTTTACAAAAAAGATAAAGATAAACTTTATGGCCATCCTTCGATTTGTAAACCGCGTCAGTAGTGCGTTCTACTCCTTTATCAAGATAAGTAAAATTTAAATTATACAGATCGTTATAGGCAAGTGGCGGAATAAAAACCGTATCATTATTAATAATTACAGATACCTGGCTAATCTGGGTTTTTGGAGTTTTTAAATAATTTCCATAATATGGCCTGCGGTCAATTCTTACTAAATATTTTTCGTCAAGAGTAAGCTTGTGCTTGGATGGATCAAACACTGAAATTTTCACTTTTGCTTTTATTCCATCTCCTTCAAAAAAAATAGAATCATTTCCCATAGAAGTGTACGGAATTTTTTCTAAAGGAAGCAAGCCAACGCTTTCGCTAATGCCGGATAAAGTAAAAGTGGCCAAATCGGCGCGCAAATCTTTTATATGAAATCTATCAAAAGATTCTGTTTGTCTGCGCGCATCAGGCAAATCATCCTGTGCATGGCAATAGTTAGAAAAAAGTAATGCCACAAGAAGAAACGAATATGTTGTAAAAGATTTCTGCAATGGTGATTTATTTTTATTTTGCCTTTCCCTTTCGCTTTTTGGCTCTGGTATTTGAACTTTGACTATTTCTTTATTTCCGGATATCCTTTGGAAATCCAATCGGTTTTAATATTATGTGGCAAATCGAGCAAATGATAATTGGTGAATTTCATTTTTTGAAGTAAGGCAATTGCCGGGCGAACGTTTGGACAATGTTCATAAGGACAACAGCCACAATAAATAACGATGTTGGTATTGCGGGGTAAATTACTAACAGAGTCTTTTAACTTTTGTAGATTCTCTGCGTTATTTGTCATTCCAATTTCGATAGAATTCGGAATAACAACTCCGGGTCCAATACTATAAATCAATGGTAAATCCTTATTTGATTCAATTGTTTTTGCTAGATCTGCGGGTTCTAATAACTGATCTTTTGTCCAGTTTTCAGGTTTTTGCGCACTGCATTGTTGAAAAGAGAAAGCGAGCAATGCAACAAAAAGAAAGGAAAGTATTTTTTTCATAATGAGGTTTGTCCAAATATAAAAAGAAAATGTGGCAGCGCAGGTCGATTGTAAATTTTTAACCTTTCCTGGTAATTAAATTAATGAGCTTATTTCCACGCACCAAAATTTTTAACCCGTTTCTTTTCAATGAAATTGAAGGCCTTTTCTTTACATAATTGTCTGTATCAGATTTATAAGCAGAAATGATGTCTTTATATGAAAGAATTCCGATGATATTATTTTCATTTGAAGTGACAGGCAACAGATCAATATTTTCTTTGGCCATCAGTTCTACAGCAGAACGGAGCGTGTGATCAACGCCAACAGAAAAATTATTTCTTTTAATTAATGAACCAACCAATTTTTCCGGTTCATGATGATTGCTGAATAAATTAGAAGAACTGATCGTGCCACGATATTCGTTTTTATCCGTGACGACAATAAAATAATTACTGTTGTAATCAGTTTCTTTTTCAAGCCATTCGCGCACTTCCCCGACCGTATTATCTTCGCTTAACATTAAGCCGTTTTCACTCATCACTTGTCTTACACTTATTGATTCTAAAATGTCAGGCTCATAAGAATCGGGAGTTTTTACGCCACGACGGGTAATTTTTTCAGTCATGATCGTATTTTCCATAATAAAAAATGAAACGATATAGGAACCGATGCAACCTGCTAAAAGAGGTAACAAGGCATTCGATTGACC